>NZ_JBFHFD010000181.1:0-13931 GCF_041583735.1 Novipirellula sp. | reverse complement strand
GGTGCCGTGGATCTTGGTGCGGCGCATCCAACCTTACCGTAGCTACCGTCGCCAGACGGTGGAAATACAGCTCAGCAATCCACGCTCTGGCGAGCGTAGCTACGGCGAAATTGACTTAAGTTGAGAGCCGCAGGGAAAGCTCCGATTGCCACGATGGAAAACACGCCAATGAATCATTTGCCCCCACGACATCATCGCACCGTGTTAAACTATCATAACCGCAGTCTCGTGGAGTCACCGAATGTGTGTGATTTTGCCCTGACGACGGTTCCCCCTTTTCTGTGCGACGATCTCGATTTCGGATGCTCATGAATCAGTTCAGCTCGCCGCCTCGTCTCGATTCCCCCGTTGAGCTTCACTATGCCTGTCTGTCCAAAGTGCAAACGCTGGATCGAGCTTGGCCAACGATGTCTCGAGTGTGGCATGGTCGATCCTCAGATGACGGCAATTGATATTCATATTGCAAACGCTGCTGGCACCGCAATTGGCCCGAGCCCAGCCAATATCCCCAGCACGCGGCCGCTTCTACCCGAGCGGCGTGTCCCCACACCACTGCTGATCGCGTTGGATGATGACAGCGAAACCGACGGCGAAGTGTTGCGGCTGCGGAAGGCCGAAACCACGCTCGGCCGCCGCCAAGCCGATTGGTGCTTTGCTAACGATGCCGACATTTCCTCGCTGCACGCCAAAATCCAGCGGACCAGCGATGCCAACGGCGGCTGTCTTTGGCAACTGGTCGATCAACAAAGTACCAATGGCACCTTTATCCGCAAACCGATCATTCACCTTGCCCCCGACGACTCGTTTATGATTGGCGGAGTTGGTTTCCGCTGGGAACGCACGCAGGGGACACCACCCCAATTTCAGCTGCTGGAAATCGGCAGCTCGTCGTACGAGATCACCATCCCGACCGGAAAACGGTTGCAAATTGGCCGTGATCCTACGTCGGCGGATATCGTGTTGAACCATATCACAATCGATCCGCTTCACGCGGTGCTGAGTGAAACCGGCAGCGGTTGGATTCTCGAAGATCAGAACAGCCACAACGGAGTCTGGCACCGAGTCACCTCGGCCACGCTACAATCCGGTTCAACTTTCATCCTCGGAGAACAGCGTTTTGTATTTCGCTTGCCAGGTGACTCCGCTGCCAACTTCAATCGCCACAGGATAATGCCATGACTCGGCACGAATCGATGACGTGGACAATCGGCAGCGACCGCAACTGCAGCATTGTCGTGAACTCTCCTGACATCAAGCCGTTGCACTGTGAAATCCGCCATCACGATGGCGTTTTTACGGTGTTGCCGCGTCAAGGCCGCGTGGGCGTCGCTGGCCGCCAATCTGCGATCGATTTCATCGACCAACCACGACGCATCCTCGCCGCGGAGCGACTCTATTTGACCAAATCAATCCTGTTGCCTTGGCCCAGCGAACAGGGAGCCGACGCCGTGCTGAGCGTCGGCCGAGCATCGGATTGTGATCTGACCCTGGATCATCCCGAGATTTCCGGACGACATGCGATATTGATCGTTAGTAGAAGTGGGACTTGCGTTCTGCGAGACGCTCAAAGCCGCAATGGATTGTTTGTCGATGCCGATTTCAGAAAACGAATCAACGCCTGCTCGCTAAGCCCGAACCAAACGGTTTACCTCGGCTCGCGTCCGATTGCCACTGAAGAATTCATCCAGCTTGCTGCTACGCATTCCAATCAGTCGAGGTGGACAAAAAAACATGGGGTTGCGCATCCCAGTGCGGATCCGAACCGTCGCCGCACGCGGATTCCTGCCTTGGCATGGCTGCCGCTGCTGCTGACAATTTTATTAGCGGTCTATCTATTATCGGCCTCGTTTTCCGCTTCCGAATCGATGACACAAAAGCCAAGCGTTGACTTGCAGGAACCGATGGATGCTCCTGTTCCGCACGAATCCGCCGAGAACGCGGTCGATTCCACACCGCACACCGCTAAAGTCCCGTCCTCTGAATCCGTGACTCCCATTAACACAGCTGCGGTACCACCGATCACGCCACCAATGGTCACACTGCCACAGGAGGCGTCCTTTTCCATCGACGACTGTGTCTACTGGGTGCTGATCCTGAACGAAGAAACGCACAGCTACTTTCGGCTCGGAACCGCTGTTGCAACCGATGACCATCTTTTGTCCACGACGGGATCGATCGTGCATAGCATCACGATGATGCAGCAAAACGGCTACTCACAGCCCAAAGTGGTACACATCGCGACGATGCAAGAGTACGCGATTACGGCGTCCGGCGTGCTTGCCGAATTTGATAAACGAGTTCAAACGTCCGAACTTCTTCGCCAGCAATACATCCAGCAAAGCGAAGCGGCAAAAGCGAGCAGTGATGAGGTAAATTCATCCGAAAATCCCTCGCTCCAGCAAGCCGCTCGGCTTGTGAATTTAGCCATGACCGCCGCTGCGTCAGCGGATGTGGGCTGGCTGCGAATCAGCAAGTCCATCCCCCACGTCTCACTCGAAAACCCGCGATCGATGCGACCGGGATTGGCCGTAAAACTGCTGAATTCCGGGTTTGATCACGAGGATCCGTTTTTTGATTCTGCTGAAAAAGCGAATTTGGAGTGGCTCGCCTTACGCGTCCTCGGGCAAGACCCTGAGTACGATGGGGTTGCCGGATCGCTACGAATCAAAGCGACCGCCGAGCAAGTTCAGGGCTTGAATTTGCTCGGTGCTCCGATTGTGCGAGACACAGCGTTATTGGGGTTGGTTGCTTATCAAGCACCGCCCGACGAACACTCAGCGGTTATACTCGAAGTGGTTACGGCGAAGACGATGGCCGCAGCGATCCCGACGGCCAACGAGTCTACTCCTTAGGAATTCCTGCTCATGCGATTTACGCTTTTCTTTCTGCTGGCTGGCTTAGGTGTAACGCAAACATGCCCAAGTGCATCAGCCCAAATCGTGATCCGAAGCAATTCCAGTGACACGATCAGCAACCGCGTCAATGCACAAGCGAACTTAATGAAAGCCGATGGCGAACGGACCCGAAGCCTCGCCGAGGCGAGGTTGTTGTTCGCGAAGTCGGAGATCAAATTGGTCGAAGCGGCTTCGAAGAAAGTCGACCTAAAATTGAAAGTCATGCAGAACTATTGGAATATGCAAGAAGAGTATGACGTTCGCAAATGGAACAAGCTGGCAGCAGACATTGAAAACCGTCGCAAGCCGATGGTCGAGCAGCGAGCACGCGTGGCGTCGCTATTGGACCGCGCATTCAGCGATCCCGCCAATTCACGATACGCCGTGCGAAACGGCAATCTGTTCAACTTTTTGCTCGACCAGATCAATGCTCAGCAAAATGGTTTCCTTTCGGGCGGGGATCTGTCACCGGGGATTTCCGCCAATTTACCACTATTGAGCGACGAAACGCTTGCTGCCCTACAAGTGCAAACGCCCGCATCCGGGGGAGCTATCGCGATCTCGCTGACCAGCCCGCTTCCCGATCTATTCAAAACTTGGCCATTTGTGTTCCGTGATCCTGAATTTACAGTCGAGCGAGACAAGATGAGCGAACTCGCTGAACCGATGCTAAGCCGCGAAGTGACACCAGAACAACAGTTTGCACTTTCAAAACAATTTGCCTCGACGTTTGAAGCGATCTCGTCGAAATTCTACCATCGTTATCCGCCAAACAAACGCAAAGGCTTGTCGCTTGCCGAGTGGCGACGGATCAACGATGCCGAGGCTTTTCTACGCCGCGTTAATCAAACCGTCATGCAGGCGGCGGAAACCGATGTCAATGCGATCCAACGCAAAGCCTACACCGAAGCCTACCCGCCCGAACAACGCAATATCGCCACCCTCAGCAAATTCATGCTGCAAAATGGAATCCAATTTGGCAAAGCCAAACCGGGAACCGAGTTTGTCTACGACCAAATCGCTCCTCAATTTCGCGAACTGTTGGCACTATTGGAAATCAATCCAGACGAAGAATGGATCGCCGATGCAATGGTCAACATGGATTTGGCGAAAGAAGTTCGTGACGAACCCGCCCCCAAACCCGCAGCGGATGCTGCCAACAAAGACGACGCGCAGGATGAATAATCGCTTGCAACTCAGTGACGCAGTGAACGGATGAGCGACAAAACCATTCTGATCCAGCCCGGTGATCCCCGCCGCTCGCGTGCCGAGTCGACCGTCCGGCTTCGCGTCACCAAGGGACCTCACGCCGGAGCTTCGTGGACCTTTGCAGAAGACGCCACCATCACAATGGGGCGGCAAGCTCCGTCACAACTAAAACTGCCGCTCGAACCCGCATTCTCTCGTGAACATCTTTGTTTGCAGATCGCCCCGCCACACGTGCAGTTAACCGACAATAATTCCAGCAACGGGACTTGGGTCAACGGCGTCCGTTTAGTCGCTGCGTCGCTGGTCGATGGGGATCGATTCGGTGTCGGTGAGACCGAGTTCATCTGCGAAGTCCTGCATGCAGAGCAGATCTCGCTGCAGAGCCAGCCTGAAGCGGAACCGCATGATTCTGCCGAGCGGACGCGTGATCATTCGGCACCGACGACATCCGCCGTCGATTTCCCAGCTTCACAAAGACAATCGACACAAGCGTCGATTTTACAAACACGGATCGCAGAGAGTCAAACGCAGCCCCCGTGGTGGCGTGACGAAGCGTCGCCGCAGCAAGGCGAAGCAAACGTGCTGGCGATGGGAGTCTATCTGCTCAAGCGGGTAATCTCGCGTGATCGCAGCTCGACGCTCTACATCGCAAAAGATCATCGCACACAGACGCCCTATCTCGTGAAAGTCTTTCACGCCGGAGTCGCTTGCAGCGATGAAGCGAAACAAGCATTCTTTCGCGAAGCCGCGGTGCTGACCAGTCTTGATCACCCGCGTATTCTGAAAACGATTGAGTTCGGAATCGAGGACGACAAACCGTTTTTGGTGATGGAATCGGTCGATCCGCTGAACCTACACGCCACAATCGATGGTCAATCACCCGAGCGACGAATCGTGACCGCAACATGGACCGTCTCGCGTGTCTTGCAAGCGATTCACTGTGCTCATCAGCATCAAATTGTGCATCGCCGCATCCATCCGTCGAGCATCTTTGGGTATCGCGAAGGACGCCATTTGCAAATCAAACTCGGCAACTTCGAACCTACAATCGACGGCCAAAACGACGACCCTAGTTCGATGACGCATGATCGGTCGGCGACCGCCACGCAGTCCTACCTCACCCCCGAGCAACTGCACAATGCACCTGCGCAACTGCATGGTGCACCTACGCAACTGCGAGATGCGGCCGCGGCGACTCCGGCGGTGGACCTATTCGCGTGCGGTTGCTGTCTGTTTCGGTTCGCTACCGGCAAAGACCCTGACATGGTGTTTCAGCCCGAGAAAACGCACGCCGTCTTGGACGTTGCCACGTATCTACCGGAAACGCTCCGGAACGTGATCCGCCAATCGATCGACGTCGACCCGGCGCGGCGATTCCCGACCGCCGAGTCGTTCGCCGAAGCGATCTTTCCCTTCCACCAACGCGTGTGAAAACGGTTACTGATTTCATGGAAGGTTTAAGGTAGCGAAACTCGCCAAGAGTTTCGTCGTGCATCTTAAAGCACCGAAAGTCTTCGCGACTTTCGCTACGCCGGAGCCTTCTCTTGTTGCCCCTTGCCTATCGCGACAAGAACAATCGTTTGCTCAGCAAACGTGGGGCCCGAATCAACAATGACGTTTGATCATCTTCGCTGGCGACATCGTTATTCGGCGTGCTGTCGACGTCAAATTGGTCCGTCGTGATCACCTCGACCGGCAACTCCTTCACCCCTCGTACGTCAACGGTGGCGTTGAGAATCAATTGGGCGCGGACGCCTGGTTGCAGCGGCCCTATGAACCAAATACTGGTCGCCGGATCGTAACTGCCTTGCCCAGGGTTGGCCGAAACCAAGGTTAATCCTGAGGGGACCGGGGCGCTGACCGAGACCCCCGTCGCCGTCGCCGGGCCTGCGTTGTCGGCATTGATCGTGATCGCGATCGTGTCGCCGACCACCGGCGTTTCATTGTCCACGCTGGCACTGACCGAAACATCGACCACGTTGGGCGTGATGCTGACCGACGCCATGTCGTCTTCGCCGTCAATCGCGTTCCCCGGAGTGCTGTCGGGATCGAATTGGCGACTCGTCAAAACTTCGGCGCGATTGATGGAAGTATTCCCCGACGTCACGGTGGCCACGATCGATAACGCCGCCTGAGCCGCACTTTCAATCCGTGGAACGGCCCAAATGCCGGTGATCGCGTCAAACGTGCCGATGCTTGGCGTTGCCGACACAAATGTCAGTCCAGGCGGCAACTGGTCTCGCACGGTTACGCCCGTGGCCGCTTCGGGACCCGAGTTGGAAAGATTCAGCGTGAACGTGATATTCTCGCCACGGTCAGGCGTCATGTCGTTGACGATCTTCGTCAGTGCCAAGTCGGCTACGGGTGTGGAGAACGAAACCGATGCGATGTCATCTTCTGTGACGACTCCGTTATCCGGCGTGCTGTCAAAATCGGTTTGGTCCGCTGCGGTAACCTCAGCTGTGTTCGTCGCCGTGCCTGAACTGAGCACGGTCGCACGAATCACCAGCGTCGGCGTGGCACCGTCGGCGACCGTCCCCACGCTCCATAGACCACTGGTCGCGTCGTAAGTGCCTTGGCTCGGAGTCGAACTGACAAATTGAACTCCGTTAGGAAGCAGATCGGTCACCACGACGCCGGTGGCACTCGACGGGCCCGCGTTGGTCAGCGTGACGGTGTACTCGATCGTGTCGCCAACATTTGGCTTAGGTTCATCAATCATTTTGCTGAGTGCCAAGTCGACCAATTGAGGCGTCAACGTGGCGCTGGCAGTGTCGTCTTCGCCGGCGACTGCATTGCCCGGGGTGCTGTCGGGATCGAATTGGCTTGACGATGTGATTTCCGCCGTATTCGTTTTTTCGCCGACCGAATCGACCGTGACAATGATCTCCAGCGTTGCGGATGCCGCATTGGCCAGCGTGGGAATCGTCCACGTTCGTGTCGCAGAATCGTAGCTGCCAACGCTCGGTGTCGCGCTGACAAAGCTCAGGCCCGCCGGCAACGGATCGGTCACCACGACGTTCGCCGCCGCATCCGGTCCCGCGTTCCTAGCCGTCAACGTGAACGTGACTTGTGACCCGACGTTCGGTGTCGAGTTGCTAATCGTTTTTTCGAGCGACAAATCGGCACTCGCGGGCGTGACGCTGACGATCGCGTAGTCGTCTTCGCTTGTCACATCGTTCCCAGGCGTGCTGTCGATATCAAATTGATTCGCCGAAGTGACTTGGGCGATATTCGTTTTCTCGCCCACCGTGTCGACTCGCGCCGTCAACGTCAACGTTTGCGAACCGCCCGCGACCAGAGCGCCGACATTCCAAATTCCGGTGGTCGCGTTGTAACTGCCTGCCGAAACGATGCTGTTAGTCAACGTAAAACCCGCTGGAAGCAGGTCGGTCACGATGACACCAGTTGCGGGGTCAGGCCCAGCGTTAGCAACCGTCACGACAAAGTCAACGTTTTGTCCGACGGCTGGACGATCCACGCTTGCCGTTTTCGTCAGCGACAGATCAATCTGCGGTGGCGAGATCGTGACTTGGTCTTGGTCATCTTCGTCAGGTTCGTTGTTGCCCGGCGTCGAGTCGGGGTCGGCTTCGTTGGCTGTGGTGACGCGGGCGGTGTTCGTTTTGGCCCCTTGTGTTTCCACGAGCGCCACGATGTCGAGCGTCTCGCTACCATTAGCGGCAACCGAACCAACGCTCCAAATTCCGGTCAATGGATCGTAGCTGCCGGTACTTAAACTGGTCGACACAAACGCCAATCCTGCGGGTAGGATGTCGGTGACGCGGACGCCAGTCGCATCGTCGGGGCCGGTGTTTCGCAGCGTGATCCGGAAAGTAACGTTCTCGCCAATATTGGGATTCGACTTGCTGGCGGTTTTCGTCAGCGCAAGATCGGCAATCGGGACCGCAAAATCGACACTCGCTTGATCGTCTTCGTCGGGATCGTTGTTGCCCGGGGTCGAGTCGATATCGACTTGATTGGCTGCCGTGACGTGAGCCGTATTGGTCGCGCTGCCCAGTGCATCGACGCTGGCGACCAACGTCAACGTGGCAAAGCCGTCCAGTGCCAACGCACCTACGTTCCACGCCCCTGTGGTGGTGTTGAAACTTCCTTGGCTCGGCGTGCTGCTGACCAACGATAACCCGACGGGCAACGTGTCCGTGACCACCACCCCCGTCGCCCCCGAGGGGCCTGCGTTGGTGACGGTGATCGTGAAGGTCACGTTGTCGCCCAAGTTTGGACGAGCATTATCGATCGTTTTTGTCAGCGACAAGTCGATTTGCTGCGACTGCAGCGTGGCAACGGCCTGATCGTCCTCGGCCGGATCGTTGTTATTTGGCGTCGAATCAGGATCCAATTGATCGGCGGCAATAATCTCTGCCGTGTTCGTCACCAGGTTCGTCGAAGACGTACGAGCACGGATGCTCAGCGTTGCAGGAGTCGCCGACGTTAACGTACCCACCGTCCATTGCCCGGTCGTTTCGTCGTAGCTGCCACTCGACGCTACCGCGTCAACAAAAGTAGTCCCGCCAGGCAACAAGTCGCGCACGACCACGCCGGTCGCATCGTCCGGCCCAGCGTTGGTGGCAGTGATCGTAAACGTGACAATGTCACCCACATTCGGCGTCGCCGTATCGACGGTCTTGGTCAGCGACAGATCGGCACTCGCTGGCACGACACTGGTCGACGCTTGGTCGTCCTCGCTTGCGACGCTATTACCAGGAGTGCTATCGATATCAAATTCGTTCGCCGCGTCGATTTGGGCGATGTTGGTCGTGTTTGCCGTCGCTGTAAACTGGGCAGTGATTTCCAGGGTTGGTGTGTCGGTCGTGGTGACGTCGCCCACTGTCCATAGCCCGGTGCCCGCATCGTAGTTTCCTTGCGAAGGATTTGCCGACACGAACGTCAATCCGGTGGGCAGAGCGTCCGAGATGACGACACCGGTAGCCGTGTCGGGCCCTGCGTTGGCCGCCGTGATGGTAAACACAACGTTCTGGCCGATGCTCGGTCGCGGCACATCCACCGTTTTTGTCAGTGACAAATCGATGGTGCGAGGCGTTAGGGTGATCGTCTCTTGATCGTCTTCGCTCTCGACATCGTTCCCTGGCGTGCTATCAGGATCAAACTGATTGGATGTCGCAATTCGAGCCGTATTGGTCACGACGTCGGCGGCTTCGATTCGAGCGTTGATCGTTAACGTTGGCGTTGCCCCCACCGCCACATCACCTACCGTCCAGATACCCGTCGATGCGTCGTAGTCGCCGGCCGTCACGGTCGACGAAACAAACGCGATTCCGGCAGGCAGCACATCCGTGACCGTCACGCCACTGGCGTCGGCCGGGCCAGCGTTAGCCAACGTGATCGTAAAACTAAGTGCGTCGCCCACGTTGGGACGCAGATCGCTGGCGGTTTTGGTCAGCGAGAGATCGGCGATCGGGGTGTCCAGTGCGACACTGGCTTGATCATCTTCGGTTGCGTCTTGGTTATCCGGCGTGCTATCGATGTCGGCTTGGTCGACCGCAGTCACCTCGGCTGTATTGGTGCGAGGACCAATCGTATCGACGCTGGCGACGATCGTCAGCGTCGGAGTGGACCCGACCGTGATCGAGCCGACGCTCCACAATCCCGAAGTGGTATTAAAATTGCCTTGGCTGGGTGTCGCCGAGACGAGGGTCATTCCACTGGGCAGCACGTCGCGAACGATCACGCCGGTGGCCGTATTGGGGCCTTGATTGGCGGCCGTGACAGTGAACGTCACGTTTTGACCCACGTTAGGTGTCGCGTTGTCGATGGTTTTGCTCAGCGAGACATCGACTTGTTGCGGCGAGACTTCGACACTGGCCAAGTCGTCGTCGCCAATCACATCATCGCCGGGAGTACTGTCGGGGTCGGCCTGGTCGACTTGGCTGACCTGAGCCGTATTGGTCGTGGCATTTGGCCCGGTGGTCGTGGCCACGATCGCTAATGTGGCGTTGGCGGCGTTTACAATCGCGCCGACATTCCAAATCCCGGTGACTTCGTCGTAAGTCCCCTGTGACGGCGTGCTACTGACAAACGTTAATCCCGCCGGCAACAAATCGCTGACCTGCACATTGGTCGCATTACTCGGCCCCGTGTTATTGACCGTAATCGTGAAGGTCACGTTTTGGCCGACCGACGGCATCGCATTGTCAACCGTTTTGGTCAACGAAAGATCGGCACTCTCGACATTGACAATGTCCTGAACGATCACCGTAGGTCCGATCGTGCCGACCAATTCGACGGTGCCGTTAACGTTAGCACTGCCGCTGATTTCGATCTCGATCGCTCCGACACTATTTAAATCCGCGACACCCCCGCCGCCGTCAACGAAGGATGTGAATGGCAAAAATTCTGCCGACGACGGAGTCCCCCCGGTATCGGGAATGGCCAGCGTCGCGGTGCTGAATCGTGTTGCCGTTGCCCCATCGCCGTCATCGGAATAGATGCGGACGATGGCGGTTCCACCGGCGCGGTCCGCTCCGACTTGTAATCGAACGCCTGCCGCGGTCCCAGATTGTGTCAGGTCGATGCCGGCGAGCCCGGTGTCATCGATCGTCAATGCGGTGCCGTCAGGCCCGTCCCATGAAATCCGCCGTTGTCCATCGCCAAGTTGGGCGGAGTCAAACGACAATAAATCGGGAAGCAGCGGATCGTTGACACTCAATTGAATCGAGCCGGTCGCACTCGTTTTGTTGACGAACAGGTCACGTTCGCCGCCGATGACTTGGGGTGCTGCCACACTGCTGATCACCGGATTGCCGTCCGCCGTGGTGTCCGAGACGCTCTGTGCCGCCGAATTGAAGCCATCGATCGTTTGGATGATCTGGCCCTGCACCGCAGTACCACTGATCGAAATCAGCGGGGTGACCTGTTCCGACAGCGAGCGTCCATCGATGGTTTGTGCCGGCTGACGCACGAAATACGAACCCGCGGTCAGACGCGGGAATTGATATTGGCCGCTGGCCGCAGTGGTTGTGCTAGTGACCGACGTGTCAGTAGCAATGTCAAACGTGTTGTCACCGTTGTCGCGGTACAGCTGGACGGTGGCGCCGTCGACGTTATCGCCACTGTTGGTCACGACTCCCTGGATCGTTGCCAAGTCGACCGCGACCGCCAACACGCGGCGGTGCTCGAGCAGCTCGACTGCCAATCGACGCCGACTCTTACGGCGAGCCGTTTTAGACGGAGCCGATTTAGACGGGGCCGATTTAAGCTGGGAGAGGAGGTTGGAAACGGATCGACGTTGAAAAAGACCTGGTCGAGTCATTTGCAGCACGCTTGTTTTCCAAGGAATGGGATGTCCGTATGCCCCTGTATGTGTCACACATCAGACTGGATAAAACAAGGGGCCTAGGAAAGCGTGGCGATCTATACCGATTGTCGGACAGTGTCCCAGTGAGAATGCTAGCATTGTCGATCCGCTTTCCAAGCGGTTGGCGGTCATTCATCTGGACACAAACCGCGCGATCGAGCGACGATTCGCCTGTCCCACATTCGGCTGTCAAAATTGCCTTGCGTCCGTTCCTATCGTGAGAAAGTGCTTGGCCCCCCACTCTCCCGGCATCGTCGTGAACTGCATCGGAGGTTGCAGCTCAAAGCTGACGAGAAAAACAGTGGTTTCCACAAACAAGCCCGCTGCGATTTCGCACGGAGGGCAACGGGTAACCGAAAAGCCATCCAGCGAACCAAAAGGATTTGTAGCAACGAGCCGTACCTCGCCAACAAAAAATGGATTAAAATCAAGGCAATCAAAAACGAGCCTCCAGCATGGAGTCACTTCCCCCATAAAGTTACGACACCGAGTCGTACATAACACCGTTGGCCACACCGGGCCGCGTTGGTAGAATCAGACCAAGACCAACGTTTTCTCGCTCTGAATGGGAGGCGTCGGCAAATGCATCGGTTGGACAAATCAAGTGCTTGCATCTGTTGCGGTTTCGCTAGTGCGCAAGAGAGTTCTCCTTTCTTTGGCTGCGCCGAACCCTAATCTCGATTTGGTGCCAAGCGACAATTGCATGATCAGATCGATCGGTCGTCGCTCTTCGCAGCCCATGTGGTACTGAGGCGATCTGTGGCTTCCTCTTGTTGCGTTTTCTGGTCACCGACAGACACGGATTCGCACCGATACACTGTGGTCGCTTGCATGCCCCCTGGAATCGATGGCGTCTTACCAGTGCACAGGTGAACATACTCTTAAGAACTGCGTGGCTCTGGAAAGTTGTTCTGGAGCGTCATTCTGTGAGTGAGCAATCGTGACGGTGAGCAATAGTGATGGGGCATTATTCTGAGACTTGCAGGACGCTAATATTGCATCCCCCCCGCCACTCGGTACCATAGGTATCTGAACACAACCTATTAGTGGGGCCAGGTATTTGATGTCTATCCGAGCAAGCGACCCACGGTCCGATGGAATCCGAAAATTTCTAACCCTCATTCGCAATGAGTTGAGTTCGCGATTAGATGGCGATCATCGTCAACTGCTTTTCGGTATTCGGCGGCGAATGCTGTCGTTCATTGTCATGCTAATCGTATTGGGTTACGGCATCGGCTATCTGAAAACGGAAACACTGGTCGACTATGTTGTGTCGCGTGAGAAAGTCGACTTACAAGACGAGTCACAGAACAAAAAGCTAGCGATGGAACTGGCGTTGCAAACCGCCTATTCACAAATCATCTCTCATGAGCGGCTCCCGAAGGCGGGTAAGAAACTCGGTCCCCTAGAGAGCAATGAAGCGACATCGTTGCTTGGGGCGGAGGCCATTGATCTTCCACTCAAACCTCTGGACCCGAATCGCGGGATCAGCGACGGTGCACTCCTCGCGACAATCGATGCCAACGACTTACTGAGCCATTCGGCCCACTTGGACGAGCACTTCGAAATTAGCTCGTTACGAGAATTAGCCACACACGACAGCGCAAACCCAAGCCATAGTGTCAAGACACTTTGGTCCCGCATTTACTGGGCTCCCCGCACCCCACATCCTGGCGTCAAACACACCGACGAGCACGTTTGGATTCAATTGTTGCGTCGCGAAAACGATCGCTCTCCGATCGCAGGTACCGTCAATGAAGATGCAAAGTCACCCACACGATTCCAGCTGTTTCGACTGGATCTCACGCCGGTCATGCGAGATCTGATTCGTGGAACCCGGCAATTAAATTATTTCGTCGGTAGAGATCAGCGATCCAAACGACTTTGGGTGTCGCCCACTGGCAACCCCAATCCACTTCAAGCGTCTGAAGACAATTCATTGAACTCCGTAGACTTGCCAACGCCTCTAGAGTTAGCGATTGAAAAATTCGAACTTGTTAATCCGCCAAATAAGGGCATCCCTCGAAGTGGATATTTATGGTCAGGAGAAGAGGCTGACGAGGGTGTGAGCGTGGATCAATTGCTAATTGCGAACGAAAAACAGCTTTCCAACTCGCTAATCTATAGCGAGACGTACAAGATGCCAAACGCGATCCTCGAGAAACTCAACACCGACGTGGGCAAGGTGCGACTCGAACAGATTGAAGAATTAATGCGAAAACAAGACCCCTATGTTCGCATCGATCCAGTTGACATGACTGTGGGTCAAATCCGAATTCGCGCATTAGGCCCTGAATACTTGGCGCTGTCTCAGACGTTTGTGCTTGCATACGTCAGAGAATTGGAACCCAATGCGAAACTGAAATGGAAACCCATTGTGATGGACAACTTCGTGTTGAGTGTCCAGCGTGTCGAACTACCCGTCGATTCCCTAAATGCCAATCACAATCGATTCCTGGGCTACCTTGTGCGTTCCGCTTCGCTCGAAGAAATTC
>NZ_JBFHFD010000180.1:0-13951 GCF_041583735.1 Novipirellula sp. | reverse complement strand
GTGCTGATCGTGTTGTGTTTGATTTTCCAGTACAACGGTTGGTCCAAGCCGCTGATCATTTTGTCGACGCTGCCGTTGGCATTGGCGGGAGCATGGTTGGGGTTGTTTTTGTTTGACGAATCACTCGGGTTCATGCCCCAGCTTGGTATCTTGGCCTTGTTCGGGATCGTTCTGAATACCGCGATCATCTTTGTCGAATTCGCCGATATCTTGATCGCCCAACGAGCGAGCGAGAAAGCGAGTGCGGGAATCGCCGATGGGCCGATCGTTGGTCTTAGCGTTGCCGAGTTTCGTGAGTGTTTGATCGACGCAGGAAAACAGCGAATGCTGCCGATCTTCTTAACCACAGCGACCACTGTGGGCGGTTTGATCCCGTTGGCACTCAGCGGCGGGGCACTGTGGGAAGGATTGGCGTGGTGCATGATCGTCGGTCTGCTGCTGACCACCTTTTTGACGTTGATCGTGGTTCCCGCGTTCTATGCGATCCTGGTCGAAACCTTGGGCGTCAAACCGATCGCGATTCCAACGCATGAACATGAATAACTCTATTTTCGAGTGTTTTTCAGCTCTGGCAAACGTGGATTAGAGAGAGGTCGAGTAGGTCATTTGGCGATGTTCGGATCGACACATTTCGCATTCTCAGTAAGATGGTATCGATGAATGCAAAACCAAGCAGTCCCAAGCTGACGACCGAACCGACGCCCCCCTCGCCCGCAGACGATTCGCGTGGGTCCGAAGCGGCTGCGAACGCCCCGAAATCGACACTCCCGACGACGCCGTCGCTCGATGCCGCGATGCGGATCGATCGTTTTCGCTTGCGCCGTGATAAAAAACGACTCAGCCCCGAAGCGTACGCAAAACGGCTGGCCGAATCGGTCCAGCAGTGTGATGCTCGCAAGGCCGCAGCACCGCGGGTCGAGTACTCCGACGAACTGCCGATTACGTCACATCGCGACGAGCTGATTCAACTGATCCGCGATCGCCAAGTCATCGTGGTCTGTGGGGAAACGGGCAGCGGCAAGAGTACCCAATTGCCCAAAATTTGTCTCGAAGCCGGCCTCGGACGCGAGGCGATGATCGGGCACACCCAGCCGCGTCGGTTGGCCGCCCGCAGCATCGCCACTCGATTGGCCGAGGAACTCGATACCACGCTCGGCAAAACCGTCGGTTACCACGTTCGCTTTGGCGATCAAACCGGTCCCGAGACGTTGATCAAGCTGATGACCGACGGGATTCTGCTCGCCGAAACGCAGTCCGATCGCTTCCTCGATGCGTATGATGCGATCATCATCGACGAGGCTCACGAGCGTTCGCTGAACATCGATTTCTTGTTGGGGTACCTGCGGCGGTTGCAGGCGAAGCGGCCCGATTTGAAAATCATCATCACTTCGGCAACCATCGACGCCGAGCGGTTTGCCGAACACTTTGCGGACGAATCCGGCCCGGCTCCGATCGTCAACGTCGAAGGCCGTGGGTATCCCGTCGAGCTCCGCTATCTGCCTTGGGAAGAAGTCGTCGACGATGAAGATCGCGGCTACGACCTGGCGCGTCATGTGATCGCGGGAATCGAATCGTTATCGCGAGGCGGCAGTGCAGGTGACACGTTGGTCTTTCTGCCCACCGAACGCGATATCCGCGAAGTCACCCACCGGGTCGCCGGACATTACAAGCGGCTGGGGATGCCCAATCGCGTCGACTTGTTGCCGCTGTACGCCCGGCTGCCACAGAAGGAGCAGCAACGGATTTTTCATCCCGACGCAGGAAAACGGCGGATCATTTTTGCCACCAATGTGGCCGAAAGCTCGCTGACGGTCCCCGGGATTCACTCGGTGATCGATACCGGCACCGCGCGGATCAGCCGCTACAGTCCACGCAGCAAACTGCAACGATTGCCAATCGAGTCGGTCAGCCGGGCGAGTGCGAACCAACGCGCCGGTCGTTGTGGTCGTATCGGACCTGGGGTTTGCGTGCGTTTGTATTCACTCGAGGATTACGAGTCGCGTGACGCGTTCACGACGCCCGAGATTCGGCGTACCAATCTGGCCTCGGTCATCTTGCAAACCAAGACGCTGCGTTTGGGACGATTGGAAGAGTTCCCGCTACTCGATCCACCGCGTCCCGAATCAATCCGCGAAGGCATTCGGACGTTGATGGAATTGCGCGCGATCGATGACAAGCACGAATTGACTGAAATCGGCCAAAAGCTTGGCCGCTTGCCCGTCGATCCGCGTGTGGGACGCATGATTCTGGCGGCGGACGAGTTCGGGGTGCTGCCCGAAATCTTGCCGATCGCTGCGGCGCTCGAGATCCAGGATCCTCGTGATCGCCCGCAAGAAAAACAGCAGGCGGCTGATGAAGCACACGCGATGTTCAAGGATCCCAACAGCGATTTTCTGTCGTACTTGAAATTGTGGCGGCACTACGAAGAAGCTCGCGAGAAGCATTCACGCAGCAAGTTGATGCGAGTGCTGCGTCAGCAATTTCTGTCGCCCAATCGCATGCGTGAATGGTCCGATGTCTATCGCCAGCTCAAAGAAATGGTGGCGACGTCGCTGGGCGAACGCAAAGGAGCCCGCAAGAAGATTGGTGCGATTCGCTTTGCCGATGATCCCGAACGATTGCTTGACGCCAACCTGGACGACTCGCTACACCAAGCCCTTTTGACCGGGCTGTTGTCGAGTGTCGCAATGGTCAAAGAAAAGAGCGAATACACCGGCGCCGGTGGTTTGAGTCTTTATCTGTGGCCCGGAAGTGGTGTAGCGGCAAGTAAGCCCAAGTGGATTGTCGCCGCCGAACTTGTCGAAACCGCCAAGCAATATGCACGCACGGTGGCTCGGATCAAGCCCGAGTGGATCGAAACCATCGGGGCGCATCTGATCAAACGTTCGTACAGCGAGCCGCACTGGAGTTCCAAGTCGAGTGGTGCGTTTTGCTACGAGCGGCAATCGTTGTTCGGGCTGCCCGTGGTGGTCCGCCGCCGTGTCCCCTTGCCACCGATCGATGCTTCGACCGCTCGTGATTTATTGATCGAACACGGCTTGGTCGAGCAGCAGATGAAGACAACCGCTCGCTTCGTGCGGTTCAACCAGGCATTGCAGGAATCGATCGCATCGTTGGCCGCCAAGACACGTCGCCGCGATTTGGTGGTCGATCCCTATTCGGTGGAACGATTCTATCAAACGCACTTGCCCGAGGATGTGTGTGATCGTGGCCGGCTAGAGAAATTCGATCGCGCGCTCGAAGCCCCCGCATGGACCAAACAGCTTCGTGATGCCGCCGATTTGTCAGCTTGGCTGCAATCGCCGCCAACACTCGAAGAAAACGCCACGCCGTACATGCAGCCTGGCGATTTGATCGAAGCCGCCAGCGAAGCGATCACCAAAGAAGCCTTTCCCGACGAATTGCAAATAGGCAGTTCGCGGTTGCCGCTACAGTATCGCTTTGAACCCGGCGCCGAAGCGGACGGGATCCAATTGAAAATCCATCAAGCCGCTCTGCCGCAAGTCAGCGACGAGCGTTTGGGGTGGTTGGTGCCCGGTTTATTGCAAACCAAACTCGTCGCGATGATCAAATCGCTGCCCAAGCGAATCCGGCGAAACCTTGTACCCGCGGCGGATATCGCCGCGAGAGTCGCCCAGGAACTGGCGCCCGAGTACGGCCAAGTGCCGTTCATGCCGTCGGTGTGTGCTGCATTCTCGCGGCATGCGGAAATGCCAGTGACGCCCGATGATTTTCAGTCCGAAAAACTCGACGACTATTTGCAGTTCCTGGTCACCGTGGTCGATGACGATGGCAAAACGATCGCCAGTGGACGCGAAGTTCAGCCACTGAAAGAAAAACTGGGCTCGGCAAAGGACCAACCTGAGGCAGCCGAGGCGGATGTTTCGGATGAGTCATGGGCTCGCGAGTCGATGGTCACGTTTGATATCGACTCGCTACCCAAAGAAGTGGTGCGGACGCGAGGCGGGGTGAAGGTCGCACAATACCCGGCGTTCTTTGACAAGGGCGATGGTGTTGCGATCCGACTCGTCTCGGATTTAGCAAGTGCCGAAGCGATGTCTCGTCAAGGATTGACGCGACTGTTTGCATTGACGGAGAAGAAAGAGTTGCGAACTCAGGTGCGATGGCTGCCGTCGCTCGAGCAAGCCAAGGTGAAATTGAGCGGGGTGGTGTCGGCCGCCTCAATCGAATCACAATTGATCGATTTGCTAGCCCGCATCGCGTTTGTGGAAAACGAACCTGTCATTCGCAGCAAGGCTGAATTCGATCAACGTCGGGGCGAGCGAGCACGACGAATTGCCGAGGCGACGCAAGAGGTTGCCACGTGGTTGTCGGCAATGGCCGACGCCTATTTTGCGGCACGACGGCAAATTGAATCGACGTCGGGAAACCGTTTCGACCAAGCGATGCGGGATGTCCGGCTGCAGATGGACTGGTTGATTCACGACCAATTTTTATCGGTCACGCCGTGGGCATGGCTGAAGCATTATCCCCGCTACTTCGCCGCGATCGCATACCGGTTGGACAAGCTGACCAGCGGCTCGGCGCCGCGTGACCGCGAGGGAACCGAGACGGTCGAAAATTTGCGTCAGCGGTGGATGGCGACATTGCCTGAGAGCGAGCGAAATCCGCGTGATCAATCGGCAACCGAAGTCCGCTGGATGATCGAAGAGCTGCGAGTCAGCCTGTTTGCCCAGCCGCTCGGCACCGCAATCAAAATCTCGCCCCAACGCTGCGAAAAAGCAATCGCCAAACCGTAGCGAAAGTCGTTATGTCTTTCGTTCCAAATGACTTCATCTGTATGGCATCGCTGAGCGATCCAGATGTCGGTCTTGGAAAGACCGACGTACGTGGCACGTAGCCGACGTCTCTCCGAGACTTTGAGGTGCTAGATGCGACAAAAGCCTCCCTTGCGAATGACGCTGACAATACGCAAACAATTATCGATGTCTGGCCTCGAGGCACTTTTTAAGAGTGCCGAAGTGGCGGCTAAAGCCTGTACACCAACGTTTCCGGCCGTACCATTCGTACGGCCACCTTTCTGTTTCAATTGGAATCGGATAGACCGACAAATTCTTCCAATTCGGTCATTTTGGATAAGTCCTGTATGGTTTTAGGAAACGCATCGTTTGCTGCGTCAATTGCAATCCATTGAAACTCGGCGTCAATTCTTCCCTTCGTGGCTTGAAGTTGCCCATCAATTTGACGGACTCTTGCCGAGTTCGTTGTGACCATTTCGGGCCGCGGCATGCCCTCGACGTGCGAATAGATGACATCTTGATCTGTATGGTCGACGAATCCTTCATCTCCGTAACCGTGATCCACCTCGCTTTTAAATCCAACAGGAACTAAAAGTTTTTTGTCAAATCGCAGACGTCGTCGTCCCTTTGATTTGATTTTGTATATTGCCGTGATTGTGAGTATTTCATCACTCTCATCAATCGTCAGATAAGAGCCCGATCCGATGGCAGTGGTCAATTCAGCAACCGAGCGTTCTGTTCCCTCAAATGCCGTCGGAAATTGCTCCAACCCGACCAGAGCAAGATTTGGAATCGGGGATTTTGTTAACGCCTGATCAAATGAAGTTGCTTGAAAGCTGGCTGATCGGTCACCTATCCGCTTAAATCGACAACCGTTCGCATTCACCTCGCAAACAACGACGTCGAGGTCTTTTCGTTCCGTTTGATTGGCCAAGGCCAAATCAAACGGAACCTTCACTCGATGATAGGCGTACAAGCAGCGTTCCTTGTCCCGGTCCATCTGGATTCTCAGGTTGGTGGTTGCAAGCAAGCAATTCTTTCCAGAGAACGTGCTTTCTGTTTCCGTCAGACGAATTCGCACATCGTATTTTGGAATTGAATTCCACGTCGCTAGATGACCCGAAACATAGCTCAACGCATCTTCACGCTCGGTAGGATTCTGGCCAAACCCAATCCCAGAAAGAAGCAGGAGGATGGTCGTGAAATAGGCTGCTTTATTCATTGAAAACCCGTCGTCAGGCGTGGTGTAGTGAAGGACTCCATCTTTTTTTACAACGGTGGTGGTGTGAGTTCCGGGCATGGGGTTCCATCTGCGTAATATGCCTCCTTTTTGACACCCCAGTCAAAGGAGTCCGTGGTATCGCCACATGTCTCGCTCGGCGGACATTCGGTGTAACCAGTGCAGCCTCGTTCCAATGAACAATGCACGTCATTCCATTTTGTAAAGCTAGTCGAACGGTTTACTAACATGATTCATTCCTCAAAGCGTTAATGACGGCTAGGCATGAAGATCCGCATGGTTTCCAAAACTCGTTTTCCGGACACGGGGTCAATGAAAGATAGTTCGACGCTGGATTTGGTGGCAATCTCGTCTTTCCCACAAAACATTTCCAGTCGAAAAATATTGGGGGCGACCGTCGCAATTTCAGTGTCCAGTTGCATTTCGCCAGCACGGATACTTAATGAGTTTTTTACTCGGTCGCTAACTTTAGTCCGGCTATCTTTGTTTAGTCTTAGCATGACGCTCGCAGTAACCCGGTCACTTTCGTCGATCGGATGAAAGCGAACCAGTCTTGGGTAGACGCTAAACGATTTAGCTGCAGTGACAATAACGGGAATGCTGTCCTCGTGCCCTGTCTCCATCGATTCAACGGTTATCAGACCCGTTTTTGATTTTGATAGATCGAAGTCATCGGGTATTGAGAGGGTGATTATTCCTGTTTCGAGATTCAACGCTCCTTCCAAGCCTTTTAATGGTGCGCTAAACCGGATGTCGACGCTATCAGAAGATGCACGCTTGCCTGCCGTAATCGGTATCGAGTGCTGTTCCCCCTTTGAGTGTGCTAAATGCACTATCCTTGGGCGGAAACTCACAAATCCACCGTATGCAAATTTCAGCTTCACGAAAAACTGAGACTTGCCGTCCAGCAAGCCTCGGAATGCCACTTGTTGATTTCGTGAGGTTGGCTGACGCTTGGTCGAAATGGACACATGAAAGTCTTGACTGCCGCCTTCTGGGATACGGCCCCGCACGGGGGTCACTTTCGTGCATCCGCAAGTCATATCCAGCCCATCAAAACCTAAAGCATCAGGCGTCCGGTTGTGCACGGTCACTTTACAACTAATTGTTTGTCCGGGACGGTATTCGCCCAGGTCGACGACTGGGACTCGATCGTCGCTTTGCCCGAAAATTTCAATCTCAATCGAATCCGGCGCGTCAGAAGCGGCTTCAGCAATCGGAGAACTTGGTGTGATGGTCATCGCTAAGATGATAGGAAGTGCAAGTGTGACGGTCCTTCGATCAAGCATGGCTGATCCTCGATTGCTGCACCCGAAAAAAATTTATGCTACACCTGGCACCGATGAACCTATCATCATCAAAGTTCAATTCAACGGAATTCTATACAGTGCATCGGAGAAATTCGCGTGGTGAATTTCTGGAGCTCAGCATCGAAGACAAGGGAGGGGAATTGCCCGTTGTCACCTGCATGCTCGCCGAAAAGGGGAGCGATCGGTGCCAGGCACCTAATTTCCGGCACCTAATTTCCCCTGACGCCGAAGAGAGAGTAGCGGACTTAGGTGAGATGGCTGCTGTCGCTCGAGCAAGCCAAGGTGGAGCTAAACAGGTGCCTTTCTGCCGCCTCACTCGAATCAAAATCTCGCCCCAGCGCTGTGACAAAGCTTTCGCCACCCCCTCATCCCGCTCCATGTCTCCGTGTCTCCCCCTCTCCCTCACTCCTCACTCCTCACTCCTCACTCCTCACTTCCCCCACCCTCACTCCTCAAACTTCATCTCCCGCGTATCCCGTTCCATCCCCGTCGGGACGGTCAACGGCGTATAGAGTTCCGGTCGGCGAGCACGAATCCAGCTGCGGCCGGTAGCATCCGCCAGCAGACCAGCGTCCAGGTCGGCGATCACCATCGCGTCGTCCGCTTTCCATGTTTCCGCAAGCACGCGGCCGTAAGGATCCAGGATCATTGCGTTGCCAGTACGGATTTCGTCATCATCGACTCCCACACCATTACTGAAGATCAAGAAAATGCCGTTGTCATGGGCACGACTTGGCAACCAACGCATTAGCCAGCCTCGTCCTTTATCGCTTCGAAATTCATTTTCGATCGTCTCAGGGTCGGCGTGTCGGTTGTCCCACAGTTGCCGGTCAATGATCCCCATCAAGTTCGGATTCTTGCTGCGTACGGCTCCGGTTTGATGCGGAGCCAACAAGATTTCCGCACCACGAAGAGCGGTGATGCGAACGTTTTCGATCAAGTTGCAGTCGTAACAAATCAGGACGCCGACACGAAAGCCATCGGGCAGATCGAACACGGTGTACTCGGTGCCGCTGCGGATTGCGGTGTGCTCGAACGCCTGCAATTTTCGATGGGTTTGGACCGTTCCATCGGGCAAGGCGACGACATAGCTATTGTAGAACTCGCCACGCTCGCTGACTTCGACGAGCCCCGCACCGATGCTGATTCCGTATTGCCGTGCCAACCCGATCAATCGCTGAGTGCTGGGGCCATCCGGGATCGATTCTGCAAGTTGGCCAAGTTGCTGAAGCGACAGATTGCGAATGAACCAATACCCGGTGATACAACATTCCGGGAACACGACCAATCGCACCTCTTGGTTGGCGGCTTGGCCAACGAACGCTTCGATCTTTGCAAAGTTGGCTTCCTTGTTCGCGGGTGATGCTTCGAACTGGACCGAGGCAACACGGATCGTGCGAGAGGCTGCAAGTTTCGTATCCGATGTTTGCATTTGATTGTTGGGGGGGCAAGGGAGGGGTGAGGGCCGGAGCGTAGCAACGTTTCGGCTCGTCAGCGGAGTGGGGGAAGCGGTTTTTGGGCATTTTACCCGATGTGGTGGGAAAAACAGTATGATGATCCCCGTCCCGCCCCCGCCTCAACGACTGCAACCTGCGTCACCTGCCCCATCTCACCAAAGTTTCTTTTAGAACAAGGTCTCCCGCCATGCGATACTCCCACCCGGCTGTCTCTTCGCTTTCCCCTCTGCTTATCTCATTTTGGGCTTGGGTGCTGCTCGCCCTGCCAACGTTCGCAAACGATGCGGCGATTGATCTGGCGGTCACGCTGCGGCTGCCGCCGACCTCCGAGAATCCACGAAATAGCGAAGGTGACTTCATCCAGCTCAAAGACGGTCGGTTGCTGTTTGTGTATACCCATTTCACGGGCGGTGGCGGCGACCATGCCTCTGCCCATCTTGCCGGTCGGTATTCAGCGGACGGCGGCAAAACGTGGGATGCAACGGACACGCGGATTTTGGAGAACGAGGCGGGGTTTAACATCATGTCGGTATCGCTACTGCGACTGGCCGACGGACGCATTGCGATGTTCTATTTGAGCAAACAGTCACTTCTGGATTGCCGGCCTGTGGTTCGCTTCAGCAGCGATGAGGCGGCGACGTGGAGTCCTCCGCAGACGATCGTTCCCGATTCGCAAGTGGGCTACTATGTATTGAACAACGATCGCGTGATTCAGCTGAAGGATGGACGATTGGTGATGCCGATGGCACTGCACAATTCACCGAAATGGGAAAAGCCTGATTGGGCCGGTCGCGTGCTGTGTTATCTCAGCGATGACGCGGGCAGCACGTGGCGCGTGAGCAAAACTATTTTAGAAACGCTCGACCCTAGCAGCGGCAAACGGTATCTCGCGCAAGAGCCTGGCGTGGTCCAGCTTCGTGATGGTCGCGTGATGATGTTTGTACGCTCGAACGCTGGCAGTCAACAGATCAGCCATTCCGACGATGGAGGTGAAACCTGGTCGCCACTGCTCCCGTCGACACTTCTGTCTCCCACTTCACCAGCCACGATCGAACGTATTCCCGGCAGTGACCGGTTGGTATGCGTATGGAATGACCACACGAACATTGCCGCGGAATTACAAGGAAAACGCACTCCGTTATCGCTTGCCATCAGCGAGGACGAAGGCAAAACGTGGCGTCAATCGCTCACGCTGTTTGACAACCCCAGCGGATGGTACTGTTACACCGCGATCGAGTTCACCGCGGACGCAATGTTACTAGGCCACTGCGCCGGAGACCGCAAGGAGAACAACGGCCTCGCCGAAACGCAAGTCACGCGAATCGAACTAGAGGAGCTGGCCGCCGTTCTGGAGTAAAACCGGTTCAACTTTTACGTTCAGTGCGTCATGAGGACGTCCTCGCATAAGTTTTCATATGCCATGTTTTGCAAACTGCTAGAGCCACAACAAGTCACCTCTCCCGAGCGCAGCTAGGGAGAGGTCGGACGGGCCCTTTAGGCCTCGTCCGGGTGAGGGCCGACCGCGCAAGCTTCGTGTGCGACGGATCATAGGCACTGAACACCTGGATCTTTCGCCAAATACCAGGACCCGCACCACACAAAAAAATCCCTCGCCGATTCGCTCGGCAGGGGATTTCAAATGAATGAGGAAGCACCGAAGCTAAGTGGCTATTCGAGCGACTCGGTTTCCTTGCCTCGAATGGTTCCAAGTGCGCCCCACAGCCCGTAAGGGCTCTTCGATCCTGGTGCGGTCCAGCCGCCGCCATTCGCAACCGGTGGTTGCGTCAGGTCTCCCGATTCGATCGAGTCAGTGACGAAGCGGATGGCACCATCGGCCATCAACACATGAGCACCACCTTCGTGGTAGCTGGTGACCGAAGCCAAGCCGTCATTGGAATCGGTGGACCGTAGACACGAGGGGGAATTCGGGGGCAACACGGTCATGACGGCCGTCGAATGCCAATGACCGTCTGCCCAACGCCGTCCACGCTGCCAAATACCGCCTGTCGCGTACTGTGATGGCGACTCGGGATTGATGTGAGCCCCTGATTTACATTTATCAGGCGTGGGACGCCACCAATCACTGCCATCCAGATGGAATACATAGCTCCGAACACCGCGTTCGAAATCCATCACGCATAATTCGCCCATTGCGATCGTGTTGGAGGTGCCATCCTTGATGTCACGGAATCGAGTGATTTTTTCTCGCGCGAATAATCCTCGGTGGCAGCCGGTCACACCTGTGTGGTGATTGCGGTCGCCCGGTTCCGGTGAACGTCCGGCGCCTCGAATCGTATCCCCATAACAGTTCCCGTAATTCGTCTGTCCCGCACCATTGAGCACCGCAGGGTCGCTTGGACAACGATAACTCATGACCTGAGTCATCCATGGGATGTACGTCGGCGAGTCGGTGCCGGGAGACGCACCCATCGGATCGAAGTTGGTCGTTCCTTGCACCGATGGATTGCTGAGTTGCTCCCAAAGCGCCTGCTGCTCAATAAAAGGTAAAATGCCGACGAGGTTTAGATTGACGCGGTAGCCATTAGGAGCCGATCCGTCCCAAGTGCTAGGAAACATCTGGTAAGCGGAATGATAGTTGTGCATTCCTAGACCGATTTGCTTGAAGTTGTTGCTACAACTCATTCGCCGGGCCGCTTCTCGAGCCGCCTGAACTGCGGGTAGCAGCAATCCGACAAGAACGCCAATGATGGCGATCACAACCAAAAGTTCCACCAAGGTGAAACCCTTTCGCCATCGAGGCGCCGAACAATTTTTATGCATGTGACTAGTCCATAACGTGTGAGAAAAGACAAACGAATCATCGCGGCGGAGTTGGGTCCGCGTTCATCAACGCCTCCATCTTCTCGGGATCGTTGACATCGCTGCCGACATCAGGATCGACCTGTACCTCGCCCTCAAGGACTCTCGTTCCCGAGGAATCTCCACAGCCGAGAGTGCAAGCAACTGGAACAAACAAGAACAAAAACAGCAAAGGCCGGTAACGCATAAAACCTTCCAAATTTATCATGAGAATAGAAAATAGTAACGCCAGCCGCCGTGGCATTGAGGGCTGGTTATGGGCGGCGTAACTCCCGTAGTCGCTGAGTCTATAGGTTGCAATTAGGCCTGTCAACGTTTTCGGACCCCCCCTATGACGAAATGCTGGACAGCATCATTCTCGGGTGATCGTTTTGCTAATGTTTCTGAAGATTGGCGCTCTATGTAGTGCCAAATCCTGCGTTTCCGCTTCGCCTAGACAAGTGGGACGGAAGCGAATCAAATTGCGGCGAACTCGCCCAGACGCAAATCGGCTTGGAAAGCCGAGCGACAACGGGTTAGCTCCAGAAGTCGCGGTCCAGGCTGCGGTAGCCGATGGCTTCGGCGAGGTGGGTTTCGTCGATCGATTCGTCGCCGGCAACGTCGGCGATCGTCCTTGCCACTCGCAAAATCTTGTCGTGAGCTCACGCCGATAATCCCATCTCCTCGACACTGTGCTGCAACATGTGCTGGCACGGCCGGTTCAGTTTGCAGAATTGACGCACTTGCCGGCTGCTCATTTGCGCATTGTACTGAACCGCTCCGTTACCGAACCGAGCCAGTTGGCCTTCGCGAGATTTCGTGACATCCGCTCGCATCTGGGCTCTGGTGGATCCACCACTGGCGGGCGATAAAAGTTCATCGAACGGAACCGCGGGGACTTCGATATGAATGTCGATCCGATCCATCAGCGGACCTGAAATCTCTCCCATGTACTTTTCAATTTGTGTCGGCAAACAATTGCATGTCCGACGTGGATCACGGCGATAGCCGCAAGGACATGAGTTGGCCGCGGCGATCAACATAAAGTATGCTGGGAAGGTGGTGCTGCGGAGCGCACGCGAGATCGTGACGACGCCGTCTTCGAGCGGTTGCCGCATCACCTCGAGTGTTTTGCGATTGAACTCGGGAAGTTCATCCAAGAACAAAATGCCGTTGTGTGCCTTGCTGATTTCGCCCGGCGATGGAGGACTTCCACCGCCGACCAATCCCGCATCGCTGATCGTATGATGCGGACTTCGAAACGGACGACACGCCAACAGCGGTTGCCCGGCGGGCAATTGGCCCAGCGCACTGTAGATACGCGTTGTCGCGATCGATTCGGGTGCCGTCAGTGGCGGCAGGATCGTCGGCATCCGTTTGGCCAGCATCGTTTTACCGCTGCCTAGAGGACTAACCATGATTAGATTATAGCCGGTTTAACCAATTGCCGATCCAAACAAAAAACGGCCACCCGATATATGGAGCGACCGTGATGCATTTCGGTAGTGTCAGTTAATCGTTAGGCAGTCTGCAGCATCCGACAACGGCGACGCATTCCGCAAGCGGCTAATCCCATCACACCAAAGATAGCCAGGGACGCGGGTTCGGGGACAGTGCCGTCGTTCGTAGTTACGATCAGTTGTTGCACACGCGGATTCTGATCGAACCTCACTGCTGTGTTTGGTTTTAGTATCGAAAGCCCGACGGTAAAATAGGATGACGGGATCGCATTTACAAGGTCATGTACAGCTGCACCCGAAAGTGTCGTAGTTGTAACGGAGGGGTTGCTGGATACGATGAAGCTTCCGTATTGATTCCCGGAACCTAAGTCTGCGTAAATCGCTTGTCCCGCAGGGTCGTTAGTAAGATACGTTGCAATCAAATCATTTCTACTTGTTGAGACATCATAGATCGTAACCGTGGCAGGTAGGTCAAAAGCAAGTTCGTTGCCGATCCGGAGTTCCACGCTAGTTATGTTCAGTCCGCTTAGTGAGGACACGTCAAATGTATAAAACGACCTATTAAACCCTGATCCAGTGTAAGTATTGTCGCTATTGGAACTATGTTGGCCATCACTCGTGAACGAACCACGGCCAGGGAAAGACGCATCGAACGTCATAACCCCCGCCTGCACTTGCCCCGCCCCAGCGACCAACACCGCAACGCTAGTCAAAAGAAACGAAAACACTCTCATACAATTCCTTTTTAAATCGTTGTATCTAAATTGCCGTTTACTCGATGCGTAAACGCCAAACGTCATTTGCGAATAATGCCCCCCGGATGGTGCGTCGTCAATAGTCCGTCCTCGAAATTTTCAAAATTTGCCATGTGCATACGCTGCACCGAATTGAGAGTCTCAGACTGTATAAAATTGAGTTTTTAAAT
>NZ_JBFHFD010000179.1:0-14004 GCF_041583735.1 Novipirellula sp. | reverse complement strand
GATCCACAGCGGAAGTATTTGGATGAAAAATCGTTGTTAAAGGAGATTCAGCGACGCCACCGGGCAGGCGAACCCTTGCACGCTCGCGGATTGACCAGCGGCGAACACGTCGATGTCCCGCTGCTGTACACCGCCCGTAAGATGTTCGGAGATTGGGAATCGGCGATCCGTGCTGCGGGTATCGACTACGACACGATCGTTCGCAAACGACAAGACTATGATGCGTACCGTGACCGTGTGTATCGAAGTTACACGTCGGCCGACCAAGTGACGCAGGAACTGAAGCGGCGTCATACCGAGGGGATGCCGCTGAATGTGCGGGCGGTGACCCACAGCAAAGAGGAAGAGTATCGCGATTTTGCACTCTTTCGTGCCGCCAAAGAATACTTTGGCACATGGGAGGCGGCGCTAACCGATGCCGGAATCGACGTCGAATCGATCCGCCCCGCTTGGGTGACCAAACGTGCCGAACGGCTGCGTCAAAAACAGCAGCGATAGTCTTGAAAATCTCGCCGACACCCATTTCACGGCATGTGCCATCGCAGCCGTTTCTGATCACTGCCTTCGCCCCAAGGTGGTGACGCGTCTTTGCGAGGTGGCCTGCTGCGCTCTGGCGAGCATCGCTACAGAATGCAAGTGCCGTCCGCTCACAATATCCCGTCATTCCGAGGCGGTCTTGCACCACCGAGGTCGGCGAGACGATTAGAATTGTGTGTCAGTGAGCGAGGGTGACGAGTTCGAGTCGAAACTGGGGTGTCGTTCGCTGCAAAAGAAAAAGCGAATCAATCGCATCGGGAAAAATGGGAATGCCAAATTTGAAATTGAAATTGAAATTGATTTTGACTGCATTGCTGTTGGTGTGCTTGTCGCTTCCGACCGCGTTTGGCGAGGATTCGGTCGAATTTGTAAACGGTTCCACTTTGACCGGCAAAATGCTCGAGATTCGCAAGGAAGCACGTGAGTTTGATTTTTCGTCCAAGTTTGGTCAGACCGCAGTGACGCGAACCTACCCGTACGCCAGCGTGCATGCGGTGACGTTCAACGGCAAACGCTTTGTCTTGACTCCCAAGCAATCGACGTCGGACAGCGAGACATCCACTGGCGGGATCACACGATCGCCTGCCGAACTGCGGAAGTACATTGAACAAGTCGGCAGCACTCCGCCCGATTGGCTCGCGTCGACTGACATGAATCATCCCTCGTCGCTTGATCTCGATTGGCCCCTAAAGGCGCCGGGGAAATGGGACGAGTCCAAAAATATCGGGCAATACATTTGGGGACGCGTCAATCCAAACGTCTCGCGTTGGAAACCGGGCATCAAGTTGGTGCATGATGTGATGGAACGTCATCAGCGTAATCCAACGCTGCTGAAACGTGACATGGAAAAGCTCGGTGAGATGTACTTCACGTTGCTGCAAGATTACCCGCGAGCCGCCTATTGGTTGCAAAAAGCCAAGGTGTCAGCGACCACTCCGACCGGGATCCATCTGGCCGAATGTTATTGGCGTTTGGGCAGCAAGCCGATGGCAATGGAGATGCTAAAAGGCCGCAGTTTGCATCTCAACGCGATCAAGCTGCTGGGGGACATGGACGAAGTGGACAAGGCGATGGCGTTAACGGCAAGCTATGCCAACACGAACTCGTTCAACGAAGCCTTCTTGAACGCTGGCGATGCCCTGCGAGGTGCTGGCCGACTGGACGAGGCGATCGAGTACTACCAACGAGTGCTGGACATTAACAAAGCTCGCAATGCCGAGTATTTGAAACGGTACCAAGCCCGAGCCGCCGAGTCGATTGAGGCAATCAGGTTGTTTGACAAGGCCGATGTCAGCCGGGTGGCCGATGGAACGTACACCGCCCACAGCACGGGATACAACGGCCAGATGGATGTGGAGGTGACGGTGGCGGATCAGAAAATTCGCGACGTTCGTGTCACCAAACACAGCGAAAAACAGTTCTACTCGGCGCTGACGGATACGACGACCCAAATCATCGACCAGCAAGGGATCAAGAATGTTGATGGTACCTCGGGGGCAACGATCACATCGCAAGCGATCGTCAGTGCGACCGCTCGCGCGTTGGCAAAGGGTGCAAATTAGATGACACGCTTGTCGAATCGGATCACGCCGGCTGCGACGCGGATCAAACTAGCGGTGGCGGTTTGCTCGCTGTCCGCTTGCCTTGGGCAATCGGCGGACGGGATCGCGCAAGAGCTGAGTTCCCCTTCAATTGCTCGAACGCAGCTCGCACCCACGGCACCGTCTGAAAACGATCCGCTTCGAAGCGGCGACTTCCGCTGGCGTGTTAGCTCACCGCTGATTGCGGTGGATCCCGCACGGCTGCCCGAGTCGCCCCAACATCCTTGGCTGGCCCTGAAGGATCCTTCGATCGTGCGGCATCAAGGACGTTGGCATTTGTTTTGTACCTTGCGAAAAGCGAAGCAAGGCGACGGTCGTATTCGAATCGGGTATGCATCGTTCGTCGATTGGGCCGATGCCAGTGATGCCGATTGGAGTGTGTTGGATCTGACGATGGGATATCACGGAGCGCCTCAAATCTTCTACTTCCAGCCGCACCAGAAATGGTACTTGATCTACCAAGCCGCCGACGAGACTCGCAATTTGAAGTATGGTCCGTGTTACTCGACCAATGATGATATATCAAAACCTGACCGCTGGACTCGTCCCGAGCCGCTGTATGTTGTCAAAGAAGGCGCCAAGGCGGGGCTTGATTTTTGGCTGATCTGTGACGAGCAAAAGGCACATCTGTTCTTCACCACGTTGAACGGCCAAATGTGGCGAGCGGAAACAGCAAAGCAGGATTTCCCCAACCGCGGTTGGACGGATCCCAAGACGGTGCTGAAGGCCGATATCTTCGAAGCCAGTCATACCTACAAATTGAAAGGCCAGAACCGGTTTTTAACCATCGTCGAGGCCCAGGCTGGCAAGCGGCGCTACTTCAAAGCGTTCACCGCAGATGTGCTGGATGGACAGTGGACGCCGTTGGCGGCAAGTCGCGATCAACCGTTCGTCTCGCCCAAAAATGTCGTCAACCAAAACGAGTCGTGGGCGACGTCCTACAGTCACGGTGAATTAATCCGCGATGGATCGAGTGAAACGTTGGAGATTAATCCCGCCGAACTTCGTTTGTTGTTCCAAGGGGCCAATGATACGGAGTATCAAAGCGGGAACTATGGACAGATTCCGTGGCGATTAGGGCTTTTGGAATTACAAGGTTCCGCAAAATGAAACATTTGCGAAACTACCTGCTCGCCGCTGCCCTAACAATCATTGCGGTTGTGTTAATCACAACCGCGATGACGGGGCATGCGTTTTACCGTGAACTGTTTCACGATCGATTCGCTTTGGCGATCACGGTTGGGGCGGTGTTGTTGACGGCCGCGGTGTTGGCGTTGTTGACGACGCAAGATCGAGGCCGATCCACCGCAGTGATTCGGTTGGATTGGTTCCTGCCTGCACTTCGCCGAGTGACTGCAGGAAATTCTCCGTCGCATACGTTTCCCGGACGGCTGCTGCGACGCTGGATTCCCGCTCGCTTTCAATCGGATCGTCTCAAAAAGAAGCGGGGTTGGATTCGAAAGTCTTTGCGGAAATTGGGAGTGTCGTGGTTGGCGACGCCGGTGCGACGCGTGGTGCAATCGGTCTGTCTGGTCACCTTTGTTTTGCTGTTTTTCTACGTGTGCTGGCCATACAGTGCTCGTCCTCTGCCGCCCGGCGGCGTGTCGCACGGTTGGTCACTGCGATCCGTTGACCAGCAAAGTGGCGAGTTTGTCTTGACCCAGGAAACTTCCCATTCGGATTCACCATCCCAATGGGAAATCAAATCCGGCACGACGCTTTTTGTCGTCGACGACCGTATCGCGGCCCAGGCGACTGCGGCTGAGTCGGTCACTGCGATTGGACCGTTCGTGGTAACGGGTCGCGAGGGAGAGCAGATTCGCTTGACGCCGCGGGAAACAGCCACTCCGGCGATGTTGGATGCGTTTTTGAGTGGTTCGGGTTCCTTCCAACTGGCCCAGCGTGATCCGCAAGCATGGCCCTCGCACTATGCCGACAATCTTACCAAAAAGGAATTGATTCCGGCGGAAAGCTTTCTGCTGATCGACCCGTTGGTCAGTTTGTCCACAGCCGTCGCTTCACGCAGTTGGATCGCGTCGCTGGTTTCGGCGGCGGCGATCTTGATCGTTTGTATTTTGATTCCTCGCGGGTTTTGCGGGTATCTATGCCCTCTGGGGACCACGATTGATCTGTTCGATTGGGCAATCGCTCGGCGGACGACGCGATTCAACGTCCCTGACGATGGATGGTGGGTTCACATCAAGTATTACTTGTTGGCAGGCACTTTGATCGCCGCGGTGTTCGGTGTGTTGGTATCGGGGTTTGTTTCCGCGATACCGGTGATTACTCGAGCGATGTTGTTTATCGGTGATCCGCTGCACAGCGGCGTGACTCGCGGTTGGCATTTAGTGCCCAGCATCGGAGTGGGCCATTTCGTTTCGATCGGGCTGTTTATCGCCGTGTTGTCGCTGGGTTTTTTGCGTCCTCGGTTTTGGTGCAAGTACGTTTGTCCAAGTGGCGCGGTGTTTTCACTAGGTAATCTTTTTCGTGTGACCGAGCGCAAAGTCGAATCGTCCTGTATCCATTGCAACAAGTGTGTTGAGATTTGTCCGTTTGATGCGATCAAGCCCGACTTCACCACCCGCACCTCGGACTGCACGATGTGCCAATCGTGTGGCGGTGTTTGCCCGACTCACGCGATCAAATTCGTCGAACGCTGGAACGTCGTCGAGCTCAAGGTGGACAATGATCCGCCGACAAACGAAACGCCGCTCGGGCGTCGCGGTTTCCTGTCACTTGCCGCCGGCAGCACGGCGGCCGCGGTTGGTGGAATCGGACTGGCCAGTGTGACCAAGGCGTGGGGCGCGAATTTAGATGATCCCAATTCGCCACGTCTGGTTCGACCTCCGGGAAGTGTCCCCGAGCAATCGTTTTTGGAAATGTGCATCCGCTGTGGCGAATGTTTTAAAGCGTGCCCGAACAACGTGCTGCAACCCGAGGGATTCCAGCAAGGACTCGAAGGACTGTGGACGCCGATGGTGGTGGCCGATTGGGCAGGCTGTGAATCGAGCTGCAACGCATGCGGGCAAGTTTGTCCGACGGGCGCGATTCGTCCGCTGGTGATCGAAGAAAAGAAGGCGGCACGGATGGGGTTGGCGATCGTCAACGAATCGACTTGCCTGCCCTTTGCCGGCACCGGAGCGTGCGACTTGTGTGTGCAAGAATGTGACGCGGCAGGCTACCATGCGATCGAATTTACCCAGGTCGGAACCGAGCTAGACGAAGCCGGCCAACCGGTCGAAGGCACTGGCTATCTAGCGCCCGTGGTCCTGGATGATAAGTGCGTCGGCTGTGGTTTGTGTCAAACGCGATGCTACGCCATCAACGTCAAAGCCGAAGGACTGCTGTCTCGCTCGGCCATCATCATCGAAGCCGGTGAGGGCAAAGAGGATCGGCTGCACGAAGGTTCGTACATCGCGCTGCGTGAACAAACGAAACGTCAAACCCAAACCACGACCGATAGCGAAGTCGTGCCGCCGACGGAACCAACACAACCCAAGGAGGTGGATTCAGGAGACGAGTCGGCCGATGACCCGTTCGGAGTTCAATCGGACGAAGCGGACGCCGATCCCTTTGGATTGTCCGATTGACCGGAGCAGGTATTTGTCTTGGTTCGGTAGCGTTGCTAGCAGGGAATTAAGGGACATGGCGGGACAGCACTGCTGTGAAGCATTTACAAGCAGCGTTTAGCGGGTTTTCATAACCCGACGCGTCAGTTTTGAAGTTGCGCGTTTGTATCTAGGGGCAAAGCCCCGGACGTTTACCTAGCCCAGCTCAACGGGCTGGGACCAAGAAAACCAATGAATTGTAGGGCCAACGGCCCGGCCGTTTGCTGGGACTTAATGAGGGCGGCTAGCAAATGGCCGGGCCGTTGGCCCTTAGGTTTGTTTGCATTGAAAACCTGGCCCGTTGGGCCAGGCTAGGCAAATTGCTGGGCCTTTGGCCCGAAGAACATCGAAACGCGCAACTTCAAAACTTACGCATTCGGGTTATGGGAAATGCTTTACAGTGTTGCGTTTCGCGGCTGATGGAATGTCCCACTCATTCCTGTCTAACTACTTACTCGCATCCAGAACCGCTCTAGTCGTTGAGTCAATGAGTAACTAAAATTTGCGTTATGATCCGATTTGTTTCACTACTGCTGATTCCCTTTTTTGTGCTGGGGCAAGCTCTGCCTCATTCGCATGCGGGAACCGGCGTTGCTCAGCCGGATGGTCACGCTCTGCGTCCGCATCTCCATTTGCATTCGCATGACCATCATCATGGTAACGAAACTGATCATCACCATGATGCCGATGAAAAGGACATTGCTGCGGATGCCGAAGGCATTGTGCCAGCGGCGGATCACGATTCGGATGCTCTTTATCTGACGGCATCCGGGCAATCGCTGACACGTCATTCCCAGTCGTTTGAGATTGATGTTTATGCGGCAAATTTGGATGCGTCAACGCTGCCGATTGTGGTCAATACACGTTGTCGATACCACGCCAGCGTTCCGCCGGATCCGCTTGCAACACTGCCGATCTATCTTCTCACAGCCTCGCTTCGGCTATAGCGGACCCTCCCTTGCGCATGCTTTGATCATGTGCATATCCGAGTGATCCGGCGGCAACAACTGCGGGCATTACCGCTCGATTCGCTGCCGCTGTCGTCTCCCCTACCAAAGCCTGTTTCAGCCTTGCGTTAACGCAGCGCGGTGGGTGTTGTCCGCTGGAAATCCGTTGAGGACAAACGACTCATGAACCCCTTGAAATCACGTTTAAACGCCTTCGTCGGCCCCGCAGTGATCATCATTGCCGTTGCGGTAATCTGGTTCTATCAAGACGTATGGTTTGGCAGCGACGACGTGGCCGAAACGTCTGCGGCAACTCAATCAGATGCGTCCGCCGAGAAGCAAACGGTGCTAGAGATCAGTGCCCAAGCGAGGAAGAATCTCGGGTTGGTGTCCAAGCCTGCGCGGCCGCAAACGTACTGGCGATCGGTCACGATTCCTGGAGTGGTTGCCGATCGCCCCGGCGTCTCGGACCGTGGCGTCACGTCGCCTGCGGTCGGGATTGTGACCGCGATCCATGCGTTCCCCGGTGACACCATGCGTCCAGGCGATTCGCTGTTCACGTTGCGACTGTTTAGCGAGTACCTGCAGAACACGCAGACGCAGTTGTTCAAGGCGAATCAAGAAACGAGCATCATTCAAGCCGAGATGGAACGATTGGCCGGAGCCGCCTCGGTCGGAGCGGTTTCGCAAGGCAAGATGATCGAGTTGCGAGCCAATTTGACTCGTCAACGCGCGATCATTCAATCCTCGCGGCAAGATCTGTTGACGCGTGGATTGCTTCCCGATCAGATCGACCAAGTGCAACAGCAAGGTGAGTTCGTTTCAACAATCAAAGTCACGGCGCCTCCGTTGATGAACCAACAATCGCTGCGGGATGACCGTGATAACGCGGTTCGTCAAGCGAGCTTGGTTACCGATTCGGTTACGGCCAACGACATGGCTTATGAAGTTCAAGAGCTGAATGTCGAGATGGGGCAACAGGTTCAAGCGGGCCAACTGCTAGCCAAACTCTCCAACCATCAATCGTTGTATGTGATTGGTCACGCATTCAAACGTGAGGCATCGTTTTTAGAGCAGGCGGCAGCGGCCAATCGTGCGGTCCAGATCGAATTTGCTGAAGACAACGCGGCGGATTGGCCTGTGGTCGAGCAAACGTTCGTGATTCGACATCTCTCCAATACGATCGACCCTGATAGCCGCACGTTCGACTTCTTCGTGCCGCTCTCGAATCAGTCGCATGCCTACGAGAAATCGGGGAATATGTTTCTGGTGTGGCGGTATCGACCAGGCCAACGAGCACGGATACGCGTTCCCGTCGAGCAATTTGAAAACGTCTTCGTCTTGCCAGCCGAAGCGGTGGTACGAGAAGGACCCGAGGCGTACGTGTTTCGCCAAAACGGCGACCTCTTCAAACAGTTGCCGGTTCATGTGCTGCACGAAGATCGCCTTGCCATCGTGATCGCCAATGACGGCAGCATTTTACCTGGAATCTATTTAGCGCAGAGTTCTGCCGCCTCGCTTAATCGGGTGCTCAAGTCACAGTCGACCAGCGGAAGAGCACCCGGGGTGCATGTGCATGCTGACGGCACCGTGCACGCGGCACATTGATTGAAGATTGAAGATTGAAGATTGAAGATTGAAGATTGAAAGGAACCAGACATGAATGATTCGGAATTGAAGAAGAGGACAAAGCAGCTTGCACTGAGGGTGATGAAGCTCGTCGGTGCTTTGCCGAAAGATGCAGTCGGGCGTCCCATCGGCAATCAATTGATCCGGAGTGCGACATCCGTTGGGGCGAACCATCGAGCCGCGTGTCGCGGGCGTTCGAGAGCGGAGTTCGTCTCAAAGCTTAGCATCGTCATCGAGGAAGCAGACGAATGTTGCTACTGGCTCGGACTCATTATTGAAGGCGACCTTTTACCAAAGGAGAAAGTCGAAGCACTACTCGACGAAGCGAATCAAATCACGGCAATCATGGTCGCATCCCGAAAAACAGCCAAAGGTGAATGAGGGTCGGCGATTCAATGTTCAGCAATCTTCAATCTTCAATCGACGATCTTCAATGTTAGATTCAATTATCAAATTTTCGCTCCGCTACCGGATGCTGATTGTCGTGATCAGTTTGGCAGTGTTGGTGTATGGTTCGTACCTCGCCACGCAAATGTCGATTGACGTCTTTCCTGACCTCGACCGACCTCGCGTGGTCATCATCACCGAAGCACCCGGCTTGGCGACCGAAGAAGTTGAAACGCTGGTGACCCAGCCTATTGAAATCGCGTTGTTGGGGGCCAATGGAGTGCAGGCGGTCCGCAGCCAGTCAACCGCGGGGCTGAACGTCATCTATATCGAGTTCGATTGGTCGACCGAAATTCGCGCGGCCCGGCAAACGGTTCAAGAGCGATTGGCCACACTCGAAGGCATTTTGCCTGCGGGCATCCGGCCTCAAATGACGCCGCCCTCGTCGATCATGGGGCAAATCGTAGTTGCCGGTATCTATCGTCAAGATGGACCCGATGGCGGACGACTTGCTCAACTCGGCAACACCGAAATGATGGCCGAAGTCCTTGAACGAGTTGATGGCATACCGCAGATCCAGATTTGGGAACCCGGCGACCGCCACGATCTTTCGACCTGGAAGAAGATTGAACCAACAACAATTCAGTGGCGTGATGAACCTAGTCTCGGACCAGCCGCGTCATCGGTCCCCGTGGGATTCGCCACCATCGAAATCAACGGCAAAACGTTGGAAGCAAACTTCTACAGCGAAGCCAAGCAGCAGTTGGAACTTCGCACCGTCGCGGACTGGATTGTCCGACCGCGGTTATTAAAAGTCACCGGAGTGGCAGAGGTGTTCATGCTCGGCGGCGACCGGAAACAGTACCAAATCCTGATCGATCCTACATTGCTACTCGAATACGACGTCACCGTTCAAGATGTCGAACGGGCACTGCGAGCCAGCAATATCAACACCAGCGGTGGGTTTGCCATAACCGGGGAAACCGAGCGTCCTATTCGTGTGCTCGGACGATTGGGACCCCAGTCGCGAGTAGTCATCGAAGACTTGAAGAAAGTGCCGGTGGGGAATCATCCCAAACGCTCGGTCTTACTGGAACAGGTTGCTCGCGTCACCGAAGGGCCTCAAATCAAACGTGGCGATGGCAGCGTGGATGGTCGACCGGGGATTGTCTTTACGACGGTAAAGCAACCGCACATCGATACACGAAAACTGACCGACGATGTCGCGCAGGCGTTCGCGGAAGTCGAAGCGTCGTTGCCTGCGGACATCGTCGTCAATAGCGAACTGTTTCGACTCAAAAACTTCATCGATCGAGGTATCTTCAACGTCGCCGAAGCGCTGGTGATTGGCGCCGTATTGGTCATTGTCGTGCTGTTTTTGTTTTTGCTGAATTTTCGTACAACCTTTATCACACTGACCGCGATTCCCCTGTCGTTGGTGCTGACGACGCTGGTGTTTCGCGTGATCGGGATGCTCAGCGGCAGCGAGTTGTCGATCAACGTGATGACGCTTGGTGGCATCGCGGTTGCCATGGGCGAATTGGTCGACGATGCAATCGTCGACGTCGAAAACATTTTTCGTCGATTAAAACAGAACAATGCGCTGCCGAGCGAACGACAGAAGCCCTCCATCGTCGTTGTCTTCGAGGCAAGCAAAGAGATTCGTAGCTCGATCGTGTTCGGCACCGCGGTCGTGATTCTGTCGTTTATGCCGCTGTTTGCACTCTCGGGTGTCGAAGGCCGCTTGTTCACACCGCTGGGGTTTGCCTATATCGTTTCGATTCTGGCTTCATTCGTGGTGTCGATGACAGTCACGCCCGTGCTGTCGTATTACCTGTTGCCCAGGTCGGGGGCGACTCACCGCGAAGGTGATGGTTTCCTGCTTCGTGGTTTGAAACATCTGGTCACGCCGCTGATTCGACTGAGCATGGCGATGCCCGGCACCCTGTTGATCTTGACCTGGATGGGGGTGGGGCTCGCTGCTTGGCAGATGTCACAGATGGGTAAGAACTTCTTGCCTCCGTTTGACGAAGGAAGCATTCAAGTCAACGTCACTCTGCCGCCTGGTTCTTCACTCGACGCTTCCAATCAAGTGTCCAAGTCGATCGATTCCGTTTTTCAATCGTTGCAGAAAAATAGTGAGAATCCTGATGGCGAGATTTTGCACTTTGTTCGCCGTACGGGGCGAGCCGAGATGGACGAGCATGCTTCGCCCGTCAATTCAGGAGAATATATACTCAGTATGAACCCCGATTCGCCAAGCGAGCGTGATGAGATCATCGCTCGACTGCGAGCAAAGATCAGCGACGAGGTTCCGGGCGTGGACATCGAGGTGGAGCAACCGCTCGCTCATCTGATCAGTCACATGATTTCAGGCGTGTATGCTCAAATTGCGATCAAAATTCACGGCGATGATCTCGACACATTGCAGCATTTGGCGGAACAGGTAGAGCGGACGATTAAAGACGTTCCCGGCATTACGCCGCCCATCGTTGAACCGATTCAAGAAACCGCGGAACTGCATATCGAATTGCGGGCGGACGATTTGGCGCTGTACGGATTGACGCGGCAATACGTGGCTGACGTTTTGCAGACAGCACTCCAAGGCGAAGTGGTTTCGCAGGTCTTAGAGGGACAACGAAGATTCGATTTGCTGGTGCGGCTGGAAGAGGAGTATCGGACGGACTATGCCAACTTGGATCGACTTCGAATCGATTTGCCCCATGTCGATGGCGATGCCGAACGCGGTCAAATTGAATTGCATGAGGTCGCCAATGTCGGTGAAGGGACGGGGCCGAACTCGGTGAACCGCGAGAACGCTCGACGCCGAATTGTGATTCGCTGTAACACCGAAGGCCGCGATTTGGCCGGCGCGGTAGGCGAGATAAAACGACGTGTGTCCGCTCAGGTTCAATTGCCGGTCGGCTATTTCATTGAATACGGCGGCCAATTTGAAAGCCAACAGCGGGCGACTCAGATGATCATCGTGTTGGCCGCGATCTCGGTCGTCGGTATGTTTGTCGTGTTGTTGATCCTGTTTCCCTCGGTGCGAATCGTCTTGCAGATATTGAACGCCTTGCCGACCGCATTTATCGGCGGAGTGCTGGCACTTGTGATCACTCAACAAAGTCTGACGGTCGCGAGTCTAGTTGGTTTCATTTCGCTCGGCGGGATCGCGGTCCGCAACGGTATTCTGCTGGTCACGCATTACTTTCACTTGATCAAAGAAGAGGGCGAAGTGTTCAGCCAAGCGATGATCATTCGTGGCAGTCTCGAGCGGCTTGCCCCTGTTTTAATGACCGCTCTGACTGCGGGGATCGGGCTGATTCCGCTCGTACTGGGCGGGCAAGAACCAGGCCGCGAAATCCTGTACCCGGTCGCAACAGTGATCCTCGGCGGATTGACCACGTCGACGTTTTGTGAGTTCTTGATTCACCCCGGATTGTTTTGGAAATTCAGCGGCAAAGACGCCAAAGAAATGATCGAACTTCAAGCTTCGCTCAAAGATTTTTAATCGCTCCCTGAGATTGATTTGATTTCACTTCTGCGGTTCTTGATGATTGCCTTTCAGTCTCCAATCGAAAATCATGAATCGCGACTTAAAAAGGAATGTTCAGATGAAAGTTTTTACCGTATTAACACTTACTATTTCACTGTTCGGTTTGGTTGGATGTAAACAAGAAGCCGCTCCCACTCCGGCGCCCCCGGCCGAAACAGCCGACGACCACGGGCATGATCATGCCGATGGTGAAGTTCGCGATCATAGCGTCGCCGGACATGGCCACGGTGCCGGGCCGCATGACGGCGTCATCGCAGATTGGGGCGGTGGAAAGTATCACGTTGAATTCACGGTTGATCACGACAAGACCGAAGCGACCGTCTATGTGCTCGGAGGCGATGAAAAAACGCCTGCCCCCATCGACGCCGAATCGATCGAACTGAGCATCGTGGATCCGCAAATGGTGGTCACCCTTGCAGCCGCGCCACAAGACGATGACCCCGAGGGCAAAGCATCACGCTTTATCGGCACGCATGAAAAATTAGGGGTGGTCCAAGAGTACGAGGGGACGATGACCGGCGTGATTGACGGCACCCCGTACTCGGGCGATTTCAAAGAAGAAGCCCACGACCACTAACTTACTTTGTTTTCAACGCTGCCTTTGCTTCTGTTAGTATCTGCCATCCGCCGCGGGTGACGACCGCAGCGATGACGATGCCGATAATCAGGTCGGGGATTTGCGAACCGAGTAGCAGAACGAGCAAGCCAGAGACGATGACGCCAATGTTGGCGATGACGTCGTTGGTCGAAAAAATGTAGGACGCTCGAAAGTTGATGTCGCCGTGTTTATGCCGCGAGATGAGTTTTAGACAAATTGCGTTAGCGATCAACGCAACGATACCCATCCCCATCATTGCGGCACCAATCGGTTCGCCACCGCCGATAAATCGGCGGACCACTTCGATCAACACGCTGATACCCAAGACGACTTGCAACACGCCGCTGGCGGTCGCGGCATTGTGCCGGATCGATGACGACCGACCGACCGCGTACAGACTAATCGCGTAGACGCTGGCGTCAGCCAACATGTCGAGTGAATCGGCGATTAAACCCGTCGAACTGGCCAGCAACCCTGCGACGATCTCGGCGACAAACATCGCCGCATTGATTGCCAGCACCATTCGCAGCGTCTTTCGCTGCGACTCGCCGTCAGCTTCCAATTCGCATCCACAGTCGCTCATCGATTCGTGTTCAATCCGTGGTAGAGGTTTGAAGCTGGTAGACCAGCATGCGGTTTGTCAGCCGTATTGGCTCAAGCGACGAGTGCAATCTCGCCCAATCGGTTCGTTTCGGCGGCCTGTCGCTTTTGTGCCGCGTGAATCATCGCGAGCTTGATGTGAGCAACCTTTAATCCATCAAAGAAATATCAAATGAGGAGCTGTTTTGAATAAATCGACGAACGAAATCTTGCGATTCAAAATAGACATCTCCATGTCTCCGTGTCTCCGTGTCTCCGTGTCTCCGTGTCTCCCTCTCTCCCTCTCACTCCGGGCAGCCCACGGTGCGGTCGATCCTGGCGATCGTCGTCGCCAGCGTGGCGTCAAATCGGGCGAGCTGGGTTTCGAACATCAGCAGCTCGCGGTAGGTTTCGATCAGACTATAAAAATCGGTGCGTTTGCCTCGGTAATCGGCCACCGATAGTTGCAGCGTTTTCTCGGTGCGAGGGATGATCCGTTCTTCGTACAATTGTCGCTGCTCGATCAGTGAGTCGGCTTGAGCCAGTAAACGTCGCAGTC
>NZ_JBFHFD010000178.1:0-14090 GCF_041583735.1 Novipirellula sp. | reverse complement strand
GTGGGAGAGTGGGAGAGTGGGAGAGTGGGAGAGTGGGAGAGTGGGAGAGTGGGAGAGTGGGAGAGTGGGAGAGTGGCTGGCTTGGAAAAATCATAACCCGACGCGTCGGCGAGGGAATCTCGATCTTGACCCGGTCCCTCGCTGACGCGTCGGGTTGTGATTTGCCGGGAAAAACGACAATTTCGCAACTTCAGAACCGACGCGTCGGGTTGGGATGATGATCGCTCAGCGTCGTGCCTGGTTCGTTACAGCCCAGGGCGGACGCTGCGTTTTGCATTTTAATTCGGTTGAAAGGCTGGAAGCCTATCCCACATTGGGCTAGTCGATTTCCCAGCCTTTGCGGTAGGCGGTTTGGATCAACGATTGAGCCTTGGTGTTGTTGCCGGTGGACAACGTTTTGGCGTTCCAGTCGAATCCACCGGTGCGGTAGGCGACGTTGCCGAGCAAGACGGTCTCGGCCATCGGGCCAGAGTAGTCAAAGTTGCATGTTGCCACATCGCCACCCTTGCACGCGGCAATCCACTCTTTGTGGAAACCGGGCGAGTCGGGCACGGATTTTTCAGGCCGTTTGAAGTCCGCATACTTTTCCTCGGGCAACAACTCGTGTTTGTCAAATCCGGATAACAACATTCCGTCTTCGCCGATGAACAGCGTGTTGTGGCCTTTGCCCGAGAGCCCACGCTCAGCCAGGATTGCGGGAGTGCCGTGATACCAATGCAGATCCAGCGGACTGTTTTGATTGGTTTGGTCAAAGCGATAGGTAACGTGCATCGATTTGGGCGTTCGCTCGGCATCCACCTCCGGACCGCTTGCGTCGACATGACTCGGGTAGCGCAGTCCCAGCGACCAATAGGGGATATCCAAGATGTGGCAACCCCAGTTGCCGGTTTCGCCGGTTCCGTAGTCCCACCAAAAACGCCATCCGTACGGACAAAACGACGGGTGATAGGGACGTTTTTCTGCGGGGCCAACCCACAGTTCATAGTCCAATCCGGCGGGAATCGGCGGTGTGTCTTTGGGAACCGCTGGCATGCCGCGACTGCCGCCGACCCAGCAGTGCACCTCGTTGACCTTGCCAATCGCTCCGCTTTGAATCAGCTCGACGACGCGGTGCATATTGGGCATCGCGTGACGTTGATTTCCAAGCTGAGTCGCGAGTTTGTTTTCGCGTGCGTAGTCGGTCAGCGTACGGGTTTCCCAAACGTTGTGGGCAAGCGGTTTTTCCAGATACGTGTGTAGCCCCAACTGCATCGAGGCGTACGCAGGATGAAAGTGTGTGTGGTCAGGGGTGCTGATCACGACGCCATCAAGTTGTTTACCCATTTTGTCGAGCATCTTGCGATAGTCGCTGAAACGCTCGGCCGAGGAATATTTTTTGAAGGCACCTTCGGCTCGTTTCTCATCGACATCAACCAACGCGATCAAATTCTGAGAGCTGACGCCACCGACATTGGCGGCACCGCGTCCGCCGACACCGATACAGGCGAGATTCAATTTTTCGTTGGGACTTTCGGCCGCCGAGATCCGGCGTGCCGAGGCACCGTGATAAAAGGCGATCCCGGCGGCAGCTGCGGCCGTGGTTTTGAGGGCATCGCGTCGAGAGATTTGTGATTTCATGGCTGGGCTTGCGGGGAGGAGAGGGAAGGTCGACGGGGTGGAATCGTGGGGCAGGATCTCGCAATCGGGATCCACGTGATTGCGGGAGCCCCAAGTTTACAAGTGGCCTAGTTTAACAGAATGATCCAGTAAACGCCCCCTTTCGCGGATTCCGGGACTAATGGAAACTGCCCCATTCTCGTTCTTTTTACTGAAAATCCGCCTGGGCGGAGGATTCGCCATGAAATATGTAATTATTATTCCCGACGGCTGTGCGGATGAACCGATCGAATCGCTCGGCGGCCGTACCCCGCTGCAAGCTGCCAATTTGCCCGCGATGGATCGGCTCGCCGCCGAGGGTTCGCTAGGATTGGCCAACAACACGCCGGACCATTTGCCGGCGGGCAGCGAAGTCGCGAACCTCTGTTTGCTCGGCTACGACCCCGACGTCTACTTCACTGGCCGCGCACCGCTAGAAGCTGCCGCTCAAGGAATCACGCTCGGCGAACATGATTGGGCGGTCCGCTGTAATTTGGTCACGATCGAAGACCAAACCATGGTCGACTTTACCGCCGACCATATTTCCAACGAAGAAGGTGCCGAGTTGCTGCGATCGGCCCAGGCCGAATTGTTGGCCAAAGCCGCCGCCGAGGGCGACCCCATTGCATCGCGATTGGAATTTGTGCCAGGCGTCAGCTACCGAAATTTACTGATTTATCGAGGTGATGCGTCCACGCCGGCTCCGTTTTCGAGCGACACGCGTTCACGAGCTCCGCATGATTTGACCGATTTGTCGGTGGCGGATGAATTCCCTCGCGGTCCCGGTAGCGATCTGCTGGTTCGCTTGATGAGCGAATCCGCCGAACTGTTTGCGTCGCATCCCGTCAATCAGAAACGGATCGCCGCGGGCAAGCGGCCCGCGACGAACGTCTGGTTGTGGGGACTTGGGGGGGCACCCAAGCTGCCTAGTTTCCAAGAGCGATATGGGCTGAGCGGCGTGATGATCACCGCGGTCGATTTGCTGCGAGGCATCGCCGCACTGGTTGGTTGGCCACGAATCGAAGTGGCGGGGGCCACGGGCTATCTCGACACCGACTACGCCGCCAAAGGGCGTGCCGCCGTCGAAGCGCTCGAAAAATACGATGTCGTTTGCGTACACATCGAAGCTCCCGACGAAGCGTCGCACGAAGGACGTGCCGACGAGAAAATCAAAGCACTCGAAAGCATCGACCAATCGATTGTTGCCCCGCTTTACGAAGCGCTGAAAAAACAGGGCGAGTACCGTATTTTGGTGACTCCTGACCACCCGACGTTTTGCAGCACCAAGAAGCATACGCACGGAATGGTGCCGCTGTTGATTTCGGGAACCGGCGTCCAGCCGGATTCGCAATCGACTTACGACGAGATCGCAGCCGGGGCGAGCGGTCGTCGCTTCGATCATGGCTGGGATTTAATGGACGCCTTCATCAAGTCATAGCGGGCAAGTGCCGACAATTCCCCTGCCTCGTTCGTTTTTTACAATTACTTAATTTCCCCTCTTAACTTCACGTTTCTTCCCATGTCACTGATCGTTCAAAAGTTTGGCGGTACCAGCGTCGCTGATGTCGAAAAGATCCGCGCGGCGGCACGTAAAGCGATTCGCGCCCAACAGCAAGGCAACCGCGTCGTGATGGTCGTCAGCGCGATGGGTAAGAACACCGACGTGTTGTTGAAGTTGGCCGGTGACGTCAGCTCCCACCCGCCGGCGCGTGAAATGGACATGCTGGTCAGCACCGGCGAACAAGTCAGTGTGGCGCTGGTCGCGATGGCGATCGATGCGCTTGGAGCCAAAGCGGTTAGTTTGACCGGGGGCCAAATCGGAATGAAGACCGACGACAGTTTCAGCAAGGCGCGGATCCAGTCGATTTCGACCGAGCGAATCGAGCGTTTGTTGGACGAAGGAAACATCGTGGTGGCTGCCGGTTTCCAAGGCATCGATGATGATTTGAACATCACCACGCTCGGCCGCGGCGGCAGCGATACGACTGCGGTGGCTTTGGCATCGGTGCTCGGCGCGGACGCTTGCGAAATCTACACCGACGTCGATGGCGTCTACACCACCGACCCACGGTTGTTGCCCGAAGCTCGCCGAGTGGACGTGATCAGCTATGACGAAATGCTCGAATTGGCCAGTCTTGGGGCCGGCGTGATGCACAATCGCAGCATCGAATTCGCCAAGAAGTTCAATGTTCCGATCCACGTTCGCAGCAGTTTTTCGGACGCCGAAGGAACGATGATTGTCGCGGAAACCGAATCGCAAACCGCTTCGGTTTGTGGCGCCGCGATGACCCCCAGCGAAGCTCGCGTGACGGTGCTTGGCGTGCCGGATGTGCCCGGTAAAAGTTTGCAAGTGTTCTCGGCGATCGCGGCTAAAAAGATTGCCGTCGATATGGTTGTGCAAAACGTGGGGCTCGAAGGCCGCGCTGATATCTCGTTTACCGTTCGTCAAGAAGACCTGCAAACCACCCTCAAAACGCTCGAAGGCGTGGTCTCCGACGTCGGCGCGGATGCGGTCACCTACGACGACCAAGTTTCGAAGGTCTCGGTGGTCGGGGTGAACATGGCCAAACAGACCAACGTAGCATCGACGATGTTCCGTGCGTTGGCCGATGCGGGGGTGAACATCCAGATGATCACGACCAGTGAGATCAAAATCTCGACACTTGTTCCACGTTCGCAAGCCGCAGCGGCCCTTCGTGCTGTGCATCAAGCGTTCTCGCTTCATCAGAAACCGGACGACGCGAAATCGTGGCACCAAATCCGATCCGAGCGAGGCAATCGTGCCGATGTCGACTCGCTGATTAGCCGGTTGCAAGCGGATGCTCTCGAGGCGTTGACGTTGACCGGGATTTCACTGACCAAAGAACAGGCCCGTGTGACGCTGCATGGTGTTCCAGACAAACCAGGCATCGCGGCCGACATGTTCGAAACGATTGGCGAAGCGGGGATCTTTGTCGATATGATCGTGCAAGGCTATGACGGCGAAGATGGCTCAACCAGTGTCAGTTTTACTATCAACGACGATGCGATCGATCATAGTATCGCGGTCGGCAAAGAGATCTGCAAAAAGCATGGGATGCGTGATATCCAAAGTGGTACCGACATTTCCAAAATCACCGTCAGCGGCATTGGGCTCCGCAGCCACACGCACGTCGGTACGATCCTGTTCAAACAACTCGCCGATCTTGGAATCAATATCGAGATGATCGGAACGAGTGAATTGCAAGTCAATGCGGTGATTGCAACGGAGAAGGCGGATGCGGCGACAGAGCAGCTGAAGAAGGCGTTCGCGGCGTCGCTGGAATCCGGAGCGGTCTAAGCAGCCGAGGGACAGCCGAAGCGACATCCGTGAGCTTTACAACTCGATCAAATTCATAAAAAAACGGCCTGCGATGAAATTCATCGCAGGCCGTTTTGTTTTAGGAACGATTCGATGTCGTCAACAACTTAGTTGAAGATGCTGAAGACGTGGTGCAGCAATCCGCAGTGCTTGCGAGCAGGTGGGCAGCAGACAGGGGCTGGTTCGCAGCAAGCTGGGGCTGGTTCGCAGCAGCCAACGGATTCGACGATCACTTCGCCACAGCAGCCTGCGGTTTCCTCGTAAACGATCGGAGCAGGCTCGGGCATCGCAGGAGCCACGACGGCTTCGGGGGCAGCGGTAGCTTCGGGAGCCACCGGGGCTGCTTCCTCGACCATCGGTTCTGGAGCTGGAGCGGCTTCGGGAGCGGGGGCAGCAGGCGTTGCGACCGGGGTTGCCGCGGCGGCAGCCGCCGCAGCAGCAGCGGCCGCTTTTTCGGCTTCGATCTTAGCAGCGGCCTTGGCCGCAGCAGCTTCCATCGCAGCCTTCTTCTCGGCAGCAGCCTTCTTCTCGGCGGCAGCCTTTTCAGCAGCAGCTTTCTTTTCCGCGGCAGCCTTCTTCTCAGCAGCCGCTTTCTTTTCTGCAGCCGCTTTCTTTTCTGCAGCCGCTTTCTTTTCTGCTTCGGCCTTCATCGCTGCCTCTTTTTCCGCAGCTGCCTTTGCTTCGGCTGCTTTTTTCTCAGCTGCTTTTGCTTCGGCTGCCTTCTTCTGAGCCGCTTTCTTTTCGGCTGCCGCCTTTTTAGCCGCTGCGTCTACCTTCTTCTTGTCGGCCTTGGGTTTTTCCTGATCCGCTACGGCTTCGGCAGCGGTTTCAGTCGCTTCGACTGCTTTGTCGGCAGTTTTGTCTTGGGCGATACCACGCTGAATCGGAGCCACCAACATGCCAAGGGCAGTTGCGGCGAAGAGCATGGAGTACAAAGTGGTCTTACGTTTCATCGGTTACAGGATCCTTCGTGAAGTAAAAGCTGGATGGTGATGCGGTGCTGGAAACGAATGGGGGTGGAAACATTCAAGGAACGGATTTCGCTCGCCTGAATCTCGTTGGCTCGTCCAGCGATAGCACTGAGAAACAGAGGTTTCCTCTAGCAGAGGGGGTGGGTGCAGAGGTCGTTTCTCGATCGCGAATCGGACCGATTGAGTCGGCAACGACCGCCGCAATTGCTTCCGTTTCGAGCGAGCGAACAACCTGCATCCTAATTGCCACCGCGGAAAAGCCAACCAAATTGAGGAAAGTCTGCCTCATTCAATGCGGAAAAGTTCGGTTTTTGAGGATTATTCGGTTTACGTCGTCGCGTGCGGATTAATTGGCTTATTCGGGGCGATTCCTGCTCGCTGTTGACCGATTTTTATTTGGTGTGACCTACAAAAGCGACTATGATAATACGCGTCTGTTTGGCAAAAACTCGTTCGTGATTGCTGCGAATCCAAATCCTTCTCGGACGGCGGTACGATCCGGTTCGCCTCGATTTGTCAAACAACATGCTGCTTTTCTCGACATAGCCTGTCGACAACACACCCCGGTCTACCCACCTCATTTTCAATGAGGCGAATCGATGAATAGGAACCTAAGCGTGATCAAATCTTCTCATTTTCCGAACGTGCGGACGCTGCCTACCTGTTTGCTGATGTTGTTTGTCGTGGCGACGACATCGTTGCGTGCAGACGATTCGCCAGTCGCCGATGACGCCATCCAGGCGGAAATGTTTGCCGCAATGGATGCCGGACAAATCGACGTCAAATTCATTCCGATCAATGCGACCAAGGCCAACGTGTTGGTCAAGAATTTGACTGACAAACCGATGAACCTCAAATTGCCCGCGGCGTTCGCCGGCGTGCCTGTGCTTGCCCAATTTGGTGGCGGTATGGGCGGTATGGGCGGCGGTGGTATGGGCGGCATGGGCGGCGGCGGCATGGGAGGTGGCGGCATGGGCGGCGGTGGTGGTCAAGGCATGGGCGGCGGCATGGGCGGCGGTGGTATGGGCGGCGGTGGCATGGGCGGTATGGGAGGCGGCGGCATGGGCGGCATGGGCGGTTTCCAACGCATCGCTCCCGAACGTGTCAAAAAGATTTCGGTCGTGACTGTCTGTCTCGAACATGGCAAACCCGACCCGAATCCCAAGATGGCCTACAAAATTATTCCTATCGAACAGTTCACCGACAGCCCCAATGTTCGGCTTGTCTGCGAAGCACTCGGCAACGGCTTGATCACCCAGAACACCGCTCAAGCAGCCGCGTGGCACTTGATGGACAAAATGTCTTGGCCTGAGTTGGCACAGAAAAATCGGGTCGAAAGCAAGTACACCGGCAACCTGCGTTGGTTCTCACCACTGGAACTGAAGACCGCGATGTTGGTGGTGCAAGAGATCGATCGAATCGTGAGCACCAACGACGAATACGCCAAGCAAAGTGATGCTGACGCCTCGCTGGCCGACGACCCGAGCTAAATGTTCGAGTTTCTTGGCTGAATAACGCAACCACGCGAGACGATTTTGTCTCGCGTTTTTTTATGCGCCGACATCACACGGCCTGCCCGGCGGGGACACAGTCCGGCGGGGACACAGCCTACTCGCTCTTCGGGTTAGAGCCCTGAATCAATCACTAATCCGGAATCCAAAGTTTGCTGCCACCGTCATCCGTCGCGGCTTGGCCACCGGATGCTTGACGACGTGCCTTGATGCGAACGTACGGCGCGATGAACTGGGCACGGTGGGCGAACGATCCGGGCGCCGCATCGCGTTTCGCATGAACAGGTTCCACCAGATCTTCGATTGAAAATCCTGCGCGACACATGCCTCCGATGATCTGTTCCCAGCGGTGTAGGAATTCAACGGCTCCGCTTTCGCGTAATCGATTTGCCATTGCCGAAGTGTGTTTGGGGGGCGGGACCGGAGTGTCACGGTAATAAGTGTGCTGGATGGGGTACGATCCATCCGCGGCTGATTCGGGACTCGCTTGAAGCGAAATCGGGTTTTTGTGCTGGCTGACGTAGATGCCACCGGCCCGCAACACGCGTGCAACCTGCTCGAACACGACCCCAATGTTGCGGATGTAGCAGGTGCTGACGGGTTGAGCGACGATGTCAAATTCCGCCGCCTTCAACATCGACAAATCTTCCATCGATGTTTCTAAAATCCGCAGCGAAAGGCTTCGTGCAGCGGCCACTTGGCGATCGAGTTCGAGCATCGCGGGGCTGAGATCGACGACCGTCACCTTTGCTCCCGCCGCAGCATACAGCGAACTTTGTCGTCCTCCGCCCGCCGCCAAGCAAAGCACCCGCAATCCCTTGATCGATTTTCCGAGCCAGCCGAGCGGATCGAGCGTTCCCAGCGGATCAGCCAATTCGCTGTCTTTGGCAGGCTGGCACAGCGGGTTTCTGGCATCTGCCATCGCATCATAAGTCTGGCGATTGGCACGCAGAATCTGGTCGTTGTTCATGCGGGACGTTTTAGAGGAGAATTGGAAGTGGAGGGGGGTGTCGGTCTCTTTCGTGGGGGTTTGAGGACGCATTGGCATCCCATAAGCGACTGAACCCCCCGGAATTAGCGAGAAACCGGGAACGCATTTCCAGGGCAGACGTACTCAGCGAAATTTCTCTAAAAAGACGAATTTAACGTGCTTTACGAACACTGCCAGATTGATTCTGGTAGGTTTCTGTTGCGAAACAGGGAACTTTGCTTGCTCATAGAGCATCGGATCGGATATGGAAAGCCAGGACGGTTTTCAAAGCCTGCAAAGATTTATGGTCTAAAGAACTATGTCTGTACCCAAAGATATCCTCGATTCACTGCTGAGCGCGTACATGGATGACGCGCTAAGTGCTGACGAACGCACGCGTGTCGATCAGATGCTGCGTGATGATGCTAGCGTTGCAAGTGAACTTGAGCAATTAATCCAGTTGCGTGAATCGTTGCGTCAGATTCGTGACGAAGATCGCAATGTGACGTTGCCTGCCAATTTCGCCCAATCGGTGATCGAGGCCACGGTCGCTCGCGGTCGTGCCGAAGGGTTAAGCGACGACCATCCCGTGATGCGATTGTCGGAGCAACCGAGTCCGATGGTGACGCGTGAACGCACCTCGGTTTGGCGGGTGGCCGCGCCGCTGGCGGCAATCGCGGCTTCGCTTGCGATCGCATTTTTCGCGACGCGTCCAGGTGTTGATGGAGATCCCGTCGCCTTGCTCGATCCCGAGGTCGATCAGGTTGCGACGGCGGACGAGTTGAATCCCGCCACCACTGCAGAAATTACATCGAATCCCGACTCGACCCTGACCGAACCCGGCGACACGATGGTGGCAGGTGCCGATGGCAATAATAACCGGGACGTCACAATCGATGCATTGGCGGAGGCGAATGTTCCGTCGGTGATTCCAACGCGAGCAGCTGATGGCGTTAACACCGACGGGGCTACGGTTGGTGAGGCCGCGGTTGAAAAAGTCGTTCAAGATCAAGGGATGAGAATCGCCGCGGTTTCACCCGCAGTCAAAGCGGTCGGTCCCGACGCAGTGATCAATTCAGGCGACCGCAAGCGAGGCGACGGCAAACCGGCGGCTGCCGACGTGGTGGCAATCAAGGCAATGTTGGTGCTCGATGTTCGCCGGACGATGGACGGTCGCAATACTCGCTCGGTCGAAACAGCGATGGAGTTGACGGGGATTGATTCGGCTAGTCGTAAGGCGGTTGACGAGAACGTTGTTCGTTTTGCCAACGAAAACAAGGCGGATGACGAGAGTGCGAGTTCCGCCAGTGTGCTGTATTTGGAAGCACCCGCGAAACAGCTGGATCAATTCATCTTGCGTTTAATCGCGGATGAACAAGGCATCGAATCGGTCAGTATGACGATCGCTAATGATCCTCCCTTGGTGGCAATGATCCAATCGCTTCGCGACGTCGATCCAACGAAGATTAAGCACTCAACATCGTGGCAATTGGATGCGGGATCCGATGGAACTAATGCGTTGGCGAGTCACTTGAGCGATCGCCCGTATGTGCGACTCAATTCGGCGACCGCGAACATGGCGGTTGCAGGCAGCGTCGATGAAAGTGGCTCGGCGTCTGCATCGTCCGACATCATCGGACGCGTGTTAGTCATCGTCCGCTAGTGAACTGGCAGGAGCCAAGCGAGCGGAGGTCGTCAAAACTTTCGCGAATTGCGGAACCGGTCGAAACTCACGCACCAGCGCTGCGACGGCAATCATCGTTGCGGCGGTCCTAAGCACATGCTTTGTTGGACAAGCGGGCGATCTTAGCTCGGTACATCGCCCGATTGAATTCACGCGAGACCTTTTCAAGCGAAAGGCTCCGCTTTTTTCCCACCCCGATGGTGCTGCCACCGAGTTCCGCGGTTAGATCGCGAATTCCCGATGGGTCAAGCGTCAACAAGCGGACGCCCGTGATCCAGTGCATTTGCAACGTGGTGTCCACAGGACGGTCAAACGTCTCGGTTGCACGCAGCAGCCTTTTAGCCGCCAACCGGGTAACCCATTGACCCGACGTTCGCAGTGGCGTGATCGTGGGCAGCAGGATTCGGTGACCTCCGCGTGATGACAACGCGATCACATCGCGGGGAACATTTCGTACGGGAAGCTGGACATAGGAATCTTTGGGAGCGTGGGCGCGAACAAACTCGATGGCACCGCGAAACCGATCGCTGTCGACCAGCACATCGTCTTCGAGAATCAACGCCGCATCTAATCCGCTGTCGATAATTTTTTGCCAAGCGTTTCGGTGGCTCAGAAAGCAGCCGATTTCGCCTCGACGAAGCGCAAAGGGATATCGGGGGTGATGAACGTGGCGGTGGTGACACGCTGCCACCTCAGCGTCGCTCATTTCGCTGCCATCGACCGCAGGCAGAATCTCGGCGTCCATTGGCAATTGACTCAGCAGCGACTTCGCATGCTCAAACCGAGTCGTGGCTCGTTCCAGACTGATGACGAATGCACGTGCCAACATGGTGGTTCTCGCGAAAAGGAAGTTTGTAGGTCACTCTAAAAAATGCCGGGGGGCCAAATGCACACTCGCTGATAGCAGATTGAGCTCGCAGATCGCTAGCCCGGATTATTGGCGAGGTTCGCCGGCGGAGTGATTGTTGCCTACAACGCTGATTATTGCCTACAGCGTGATCCACCCCAGTTGGCTTGGTTTTGTACCGCGTTTGCGATGCGCTGAAATCAGCGATGGCATCCACAGTAGGTGATCGACGACCGCCAGCAGGGCGTTGGGGTCGATCGGCTTGAATAGGCACCGCGTGGGGACCTTCATTGCCTCGGCTTTCTTTTCCAGTCCCGCCCAGCGGCTTTCTGCAATCATTACCACCGAGAGCGTTTCGTAGCCGGGGATTTTCCGCATGCTTTCGATCGACTCGAGCACTGCGGCAGCATCGTCGGCGACGTCCCACAGCACTAAATCCTGATTTCCCATTTTCAATGCTTCGATCGCAGAATCGGCGGTGCGGGCACAGACACAGCCGTAACCACGCGAATGCATCACCCCCGCAGTGGCGATTAACGAAAGCGGGCTAGGGTCCACTACAACAATCGAGGCCTGCTTCTTGGGCTCGTTTTCGGGGGCGTCGTGGCGAAATTCGTGTCCCTGCATCGGTGCACTCATGGGTGGAAAGCTGGTGGATTGTCCTGCCTTAGCAATACCGAGATCCATCGTCGCGAATCAAGATCGCTATCGTGGTTGCGTAAAACCCGATTCGTACCGACAATTCTCGCCAAGACGATGACTGTCGATTCTTTTAAAAAGCAAATATCAGATCCCCTAATATTCCGTCCCTTCCTGTCCTGTCCACTTTGAACCACTGATGAATCAAACACCCGATCCCGCACCGAATGCTTCCGGCGAAGACGCTACCGACCCTCGCGTGGCTCGCCGAAACAAATTGAATCAGCTTGTCGAGCGAGGTATCGATCCGTACGGTAGTCGATTTGACGATCGAAAATTGATTTCCCAGTGCCGTGAACTTGCCGAGGAAGTCAAATTTGTGACCAAGGACGGCAAAACGCTCGATCTGCCCGATTTCGACGCGGGGGATGTCGATTACCGTCAATGGAAAACCGACAACGGACCCGGCGAAGAAGTCGGCCCGAAAGTGCGAGTCGCCGGCCGGATCATGCTGGCTCGGCCCACCGGAAAGCTGATTTTTCTGAATCTGAAAGACTGGACCGGCAACATTCAAATCTTCATCGGCAAGAACCAGGTGGGGGAAGAGGATTTCGACCTCGCCAAACTCTTTGACCTCGGCGACCTTGTGGGCGCCGAAGGACGGCTCGGCCGCACCAACACGGGTGAACTGACCGTGTTCGCCGAAAAATTGTTCTTCTTGACCAAGATGCTCGAACCGGCACCCGAAAAGCATGCCGGTTTGACCAACCCTGATTTACGTCAGCGGATGCGTTACGCCGACCTCGCGTTTAACGATGGCGTGATTGAGACATTTTTAAATCGCACGCGGATCGTCAAGTCGATCCGGCAGACGCTCGACAATGATGGGTTCTGTGAAGTCGAAGGACCGACGCTGCACACGATCCCCGGAGGTGCAGCGGCACGTCCATTCATGACGCATCACAATGCGTTGGATATGAAATTGTACATGCGGATCGCGCTTGAATTGCATTTGAAGCGTTTGATGGTCGGCGGCATGGAACGCGTCTACGAACTCGGGCGAGTGTATCGCAACGAAGGACTCAGCCCGCGTCACAATCCTGAGTTCACGATGTTGGAACTGTACCAAGCGTACGGTGACTACGAATCGATGATGGATTTGACCGAGCAAATTATTGCCGATGCAATCCAAGCCACCGGAGGTGATTTTAAGCGTAAATTCGATGGCAAGATGGTCGACTTTACCCCGCCGTTCCAGCGTGCGACCTATGCCGATCTGTTCCAAAAAGCGACCGGCATCGATCCCACCGATGATGAAGGCGTGATGGCGTACGCCAAGAAGTTAAAGTTGGAGACTGCGAACAAGCACCCCGACGTGATTCGCAACGAGATCTTTGAAGAGAAGGTCGAAGATTCGCTTGAAGGTCCGATCTTTGTGATCGATTATCCGGCCAGCATCTGTCCGCTCACCAAACGCAAACGAGACAACCCCGAGATAGCCGAGCGGTTTGAATTGTTTGTGTTAGGGATGGAAATCGCAAATGCTTACACCGAGCTAAACGATCCTGATTTGCAACAAGAGTTGTTCGAGACTCAATTGCAAGGACAACAGGAAGAGGATTCGATGGCGAAGATGGACCATGATTTTGTCCGTGCACTGCGTTACGCAATGCCGCCCGCTGGCGGACTTGGGATCGGCATCGACCGTTTGGTGATGTTGTTGACCGGGCAACGCTCGATTCGCGACGTGATCCTGTTCCCGGTTCTGCGTCCCGAGACCAACGAATAGCCGATGCGTCGCGGTACTGTCACCTCGCCCAAACGTAGTTTGGGAGAGGTCGAGCAGAGCGTTGAGCGATTGCTCGGGTGAGGGCCGACCGAGCAATCCGAGTCGAACGACACATCAAGCGTGCGCGGTCGGCCCTCACCCGGACGAGGCCTCACGGGCCCGTCCGACCTCTCCCCAGCTTCGCTCGGGCGAGGTGGCTTGCGTAATGTTGCCTTTCCGAAACTTCGCTCGGGCGAGGTGATGTCGTTGCCGCCAGGCCGGAACTTCGCTGTCGCTGCGTTCCGGCCTACCATTGCGAACCCGATCAACGTCTTTCGGCTCGCAATTCCTCGGCCAATCGTTCGCGGAAAATCTTGCTGTTGTGCCGGATGTCGACCGGCAACGGGGTGCGGCGAATAATGATTTCTTCGATCCGGCGTGTGATCGGATTGCGGGCGGCTAATTCGAGCAGCTCCTTTCGCAAGCGGTCCGCGTCCGCGATCGGTTTGCCGTTGTTTTGCCGACAATCGATCGTCTCGATCATCACCACCGGAGTTTGCTCGGGACGTTCGCCACGTGCAACGAGTGCCGAACGATAAACGCGAGGATGCGAATTGAAGATCGATTCGCAGGGGATCGTGAACAGCGTGCGATTGCCCGCTTCGATCCGATGAGTTTTGCGTCCACAGAACCAGAATCGATCTCGCGAGTCCAAGTAACCGACG
>NZ_JBFHFD010000177.1:0-14117 GCF_041583735.1 Novipirellula sp. | reverse complement strand
TTGGCGAATCGCCCGATTCGACGCCCCGAGCGAACGATCGCGACTCCGGACCATAACGTCCCCACCAGCGACCGTAGTTTGCCGATCGCCGACCCGATCAGCCGCAAACAGATTGAAACGCTGCGAGAAAACTGCAAAGAATTCGGCGTCACGCTGTTTGACATCGACGATGTTCGCCAAGGCATTGTGCACGTCATCGGCCCCGAAAACGGCTACACCCAACCCGGCATGACGATCGTGTGCGGCGACAGCCACACTGCGACTCACGGTGCATTCGGCGCTTTGGCGTTCGGAATCGGCACCAGCGAAGTCGAACATGTGATGGCGACCCAAACGTTGCTGCAATTCAAACCCAAAACGTTTGAACTTCGTGTCGACGGGGCACTTTCGCGCGGTGTGACCGCCAAGGACATGATCCTGTATTTGATCGGCCAGATCGGCACCGCCGGCGGCACCGGCTATGTGCTGGAGTTCACTGGCGATTGCGTTCGCAATCTGACCATGGAAGAGCGGATGACGGTGTGCAACATGTCGATCGAAGCGGGAGCTCGAGCCGGCATGATCGCTCCGGACCAAGTCACCTTCGATTACTTGCGAGGCTTGCCCGAAGTCCCCACCGACTTCGATGCCGCCGTCGCTCGCTGGAAATCATTGCCCACCGACGCCGGTGCGACCTACGACCGATCGAACGTCTACCAAGGCAAAGACATCGAGCCACAAGTGACATGGGGAACCAACCCTGGCCAAGTGCTCAGCGTCAGTGCGTCGGTTCCCGACCCAGCCGACTTCTCGGATGCCACCGATCAGAAATCGACGGCTCAAGCACTCGAGTACATGGGTTTGACCGCCAAAACCAAGATCCAAGATGTCTCGCTTGACCGCGTCTTCATCGGATCCTGCACCAACGCCCGAATCGAAGATTTGCGAGCGGCAGCCGAGGTAGTCAAAGGCCATCATGTATCGAGCAAAGTCAACGCGATGGTGGTACCAGGCAGCGGCCAAGTCAAATTGCAAGCCGAAAAAGAGGGTCTCGACAAAGTATTCAAGGAAGCGGGATTCGATTGGCGTGAAGCGGGTTGCAGCATGTGCTTGGCAATGAACCCCGACAAATTGGCACCGGGTGAACGATGTGCGAGCACCAGCAATCGCAACTTTGAAGGTCGGCAAGGCAAAGGGGGGCGAACGCATCTGGTCAGCCCCGCGATGGCAGCGGCCGCCGCGATCGCCGGACGTTTTACCGACATCCGCGAATGGGATTTCAAGTCGCTATAGGCTTCTTGGCTCCGCAGATCGCACCGTCACTTCAAGAAAAAACATCACCCCCGCTTTTGATTCCCGACCTCAACTTATGCAAAACTTCACCGTACATACCGGAAAAGCCGTTACGCTGGACCGCGCCAACGTCGATACCGACCAAATCATTCCCAAGCAGTTCCTGAAACGGATCGAGCGAACGGGGTTTGGCCAATTCTTGTTCTTCGATTGGCGTTTTCTTGATGATGGCACCACACCGAACCCCGAGTTTGAACTGAACCAACCGAAAGCTCAGGGGGCTTCGGTGCTGCTAGCACGCCAAAACTTTGGCAACGGCAGCAGTCGTGAACACGCCGTTTGGGCATTGGATGACTACGGTTTTCGCGCGGTCATCGCTCCTTCGTTTGCCGACATCTTTTTCAACAACTGTTTCAAAAACGGCTTGTTGCCGATCGCGTTGTCCGAAGCCGACATCGACGAACTGTTCAAGCGTGCGGCCGAGAATCCCAACTACGAGTTGACGGTCGACTTGGAAAAGCAAACCGTCTCGGACAAGCTTGGGTTTGAACGCAGCTTTGAAGTCGACGCAAGCCGTCGCCACAACATGCTGAACGGGCTGGACGACATCGCGCTCACGCTTCAGCACGAGGACAAAATCTCAGCCTACGAAGCCGCTCGCACTTGGTAGGGCACTACGACAAAAGCCCGACGCACTCGTCCCAGCTGGGTCGGCAAACTTGAAATGCGATGCGGGTCGCTAAGCTCAAGTTCGCCCCGGGACGTTCACGTCGGGCTCTTCGCTTCGAAAAAAGATTCGAGCGATTCTGTCTCTTTGCTGAAACTCTAACGACGAGCGGAATTGTCGGCTTGAGCTGCGATTTGCAAGTGACCAAACAACGTTTGTTCACGACGCACGATGTAAAACTTTGCTTTAGGACCACGCTGCATGTCGGGATGCTCGAGGATTCCAGCCAAGTCGGCCATGTTCGAGGTTTGCCAGCCGTGAATGCCTAGCAAGACATCCCCGGTGGTGATCCCTTGTTGATCCGCAGGCGATCCGGGACGAACGCCCGCAATGTACAAACCGCCGCGGTACTTCGTACGCATCCGTGTGTTCAACCGGCGAATCGTTGATTCGGCAACCGGACGCACTTGAATACCAATTCGCGACCATGCCAAGTCTTCCACTGTCGAAGCTGCCGACGCAGGCGGTTGCTCGGTACGCATCGCCAAGTCGATTTGGCGTCCGCCACGCTCGACCGCAAATTCAAGTTGCTCTCCGGGGCTGACGTTCAACATCGCCAAAGCAAAATCGAGTCGGTCATCCACTGGCTGAGAACCAACGCGGACCACGCGGTCACCCGGCTTCAGCCCATCCCGTGCGGCGGGGCTGCTAGCGGAGACATTGGCAACAGTCACGCCGTCGCCGTCGCGGGGTCCGCCGTTTGTTCGCAGACCTGTCAATAAACGCTTTTCATTATGCTCGTCGATCATCTCGGTCACGATATCAACCACTTGATCCATCGGGATCGCAAACGCGATCTGCTGAGCTCCGACGCGAACCGCAACGTTCACGCCGATCATGTCACCATCAATGTTCAACAGCGGCCCACCCGAGTTTCCAGGGTTGATCCCGGCACTGATCTGAATCAAATCGTGATACTCTTGGGACTCATTCACAGGCACATCGCGATGTAACGCACTGACAATGCCTTGGGTGCTGGTGTGGACGTACCCGAATGCATTGCCAATCGCAATTACACTCTCGCCGACCATCAAATCGCTGCTGGTCCCTCGCGGGATCGTCGGCAACGGACGGTCGACGTTGACTTTGATCAAGGCCAAGTCGTTGCGGATCCGGGCTGCAATCAACTCGGCAGTCGTGGTCTGGCCATCGTCGAGCGTGACCAGGATGTCGTCGACATCTTCGACGACGTGAAAGTTGGTGATTACGTAACCACGTGGATCAATGACCACGCCGGTTCCCATCCCGTTGACTTGGCGGAACGAATCGGGACCGTTGGCCCCGGCCATTCCAGCGGCGGTCGAACGCACCGTCTTTTGACCATGGATGTTGACCACGGCCGGTGCGGCGCGGCGAATCGCCAAAACCGTTGGCGTTTGACGAGCACTGGAAACGTGAGAACTGTTGCTGCTTTTGTCCGATTCACTCGGCGTTTGAGCTGGCAGCGACAGCGTCGAAGTAGCCAGCGAAAAGGCAAAGCTGGCAAACATCAAGCGGCCGACAGCCGGACAACGTAGGGTTGTTGGTAGCATATATCCCTAGACCCGAATCTTTCGGATGCACAATCTCAGCGGACTCCACAACGCCCGCTGCCCAAACACCGGAATCACCGGTATGGCTGTTTGCATCGGAACAATCCGCTCATTCGCTTGATGCGTTTTGAACGCGCGCCGCAAGGTTTACCAGGCTTAACATCCTGAAGACGAAACGTGATCTTCGGCGATCCGAAGTCCGTAAAGAGTGAGCGATTCTCGGCAGAAAACTCGACTTTTTCGAGCATTTGCAACCACTTGGCGGGCACCATCCCTCGCCACAAGATGCGGTCACATTAGGGATCGCTAGTGTGTCCCACCCCCAAAGACGGGGCGAGTTGGCATCGGATGGAATCGCGGCCAAGGGATCTCGGGCGGCTTGATCGATCCGTCTTGCTCGACCGACGAATCGAACGGGTCGATGGCGAGTGCGCCGCCATCAAACCCTTGGTCAATTGGGAAACTCAAGTCAACCGGATAACCTGAAGCGTCCAGCGGTCCGGTGGGCCCCGGCGGGCAATCGGGATCAAACTCGCCCGAACCGGCGAACACTGCGGTCGATTCGATCCCGACGGGGTCCGAGAAAGCATGATGCAACTTGGTGGCGATTCGCTTGGAACGATTGTGTTTCCAATCCCCTAGCACGCCGCCGCCGTCCTCCGGGTCCGCCAAACGCTCGCTGGGGATATTCAGTGCGACACAGCCAGCTTGGATCGAGATCAATCCGAGGCCGAGCACGAGAAAGAGTGTTTTTGTCGATGCGGATCGCAACATGGCAAACTCGCGATCGTTTGCGCGGCAAATCCGTCTGATCCTTGCATCGGATCGCACGCCATTGGGTTTGTGGACACCCCAACGAGCCTACGATTTCGCAAGATACCAATCAGGCAGAAAACGCCGCAGCCAATCGCGTTATTTCGAGGAATCCCCCCTCGAATCATCAACCTACCTTTATCACTAGATCGGCGCCCTTGAAGTCGATCTTTAATAAAAACCGACAATCCGCAAAGGTCCTCGCAGCTTACCCAGACTCGTCGCCTGGATGCCCCCTAGCGGCGACCAAGTGGGTTAGATTAGTGGCTGCCGAGGCAGACACCCCGTCTGAATCAGCCCCCACCCTCTCCCCCTATCCCCAGGAAACTAACATCGTGACGCGTCGCACATCCTTTCTAACTCTGTTGTTTGGCTTCTTTATCGCAGGACAAATCATGAGTTCCCCAACGCCATCCGGTGCGGCCCAACCCGGCGAAAATGCTGTCATTAGCGTTTGGATCGGCACCAGCAATGCCAAACCGAGCAAAGGCATCTATCACTGCACGCTGAATACACAGAACGGCAAACTGTCGGATCCCACGTTGGCCGCTGAGATGGGCGGTCCCGGGTTCCTTGCCATGCATCCAAATGGCTCGGTGTTGTACGCGGTGGGCGACGTAGGCGGCACTGCATCGGTCGCCGCGTTTAAGATCGACGGCAATGGCAAAGCGGCGAAGTTGACGCTGCTCAATTCGGTCGCCATCGGTGACGGCGGCGCCGCTCATGTCGCAGTCGATTCGCAAGGCAAGATGCTGATGACCGCTCAATACGGCAGCGGGTCGGTCGCTGCGTTTTCGCTTCACGCCGATGGATCGATCAACCAACGCACCTCGCTGATGAAACACGAAGGGGGTTCCCGCATTGTGCCGGGTCGCCAAGAAGCACCGCATGCCCACTGGGCTGGCTTCTCGCCCGACGAGCGATTTGCCTTTGTTCCTGACCTCGGGCTGGACAAGGTGATGATTTACAAAGTCGACACCGACTCCGCCACGCTGACATCACACGGGTTTGGCCAAGCTCCACTGGGCGGCGGGCCACGACACATGAAATTCCACCCCAATGGCAAATGGATCTTCCTACTGAACGAACTCGATCTCAGCGTCACCGTGTTCGATTACGATGCCGAAACAGGAACGATGACGCCCAAGCAAACGATTCCGACGGTTTCCAAATCCGAGCTCGCGAAAGAACTGTTCAAGAGTGCCTCGGAAATCCGCGTCCATCCCAACGGTCAATTTGTCTACAGCGCCAACCGTGGCCACGACACCATCACCGTTTTCAAAGTGAATCCACAAAGCGGGGAACTGTCGGTGATCGAGCATGAACACGTGCGTGGGGCGACGCCTCGCAACTTTAACCTCGACCCAAGCGGGCGATGGTTGTTGGCTGCCGGCCAAAACTCGCACACGCTGGCCTCGTTCGCGGTCAACCCAACGACCGGTGAATTGACGTACAACCAAAACGTGGTGCATGCCCCTTCAGCGATCTGTGTCTTGATGCAGCACGAATAAGCCACTTCGCACGGATCGTTATCAAACAGGAACGCCAATGGGAGATCATTCCTGTTGGCGTTTTTCTTTCTATCGAGCTCGTCCGAGTTAAGCGTAGCGGAAGCCGTACCGAGTCGTTTTCGATTCCGCTCCTTCTGAACCTGCCCCTGGCTGGTTACACTGCGAATCATCATGAACGAACTCGTTTCCATCCTTCCGTTCGCTTTGATTCTATGTATCGGAATCTTCGTCCAATCGGCTGCCGGCTTTGCCGCAGGGCTATTCATTGTCCCTTCGCTGATGTGGTGTGGCTATTCGATTCCGGAGGCTCAAACATCGTTGTTGGTCGCCACGATTCCGCAAAATCTGTGGGGCGTTTGGACACTGCGTGACGCGATTTCCTTTTCCAAACTGAAGGTGCCTGGCTTTACCCGGATACTGTTCTTGCCGATCGGCATCGCGGTGCTGCGAACGCTCGAGAGCTATTCGGTGATCACGCTTCGGCAAGTCGTGGGCGGGGTCGTGCTTGCCGTGACGATCGCCATGATGGTATTGAACCCTCGACCGCAAACTTCGCTGCATCGCGGCTGGGCATTTCTTGCCTTTCCGCTTTCCGGGTTCTTACAAGGGCTTGTCGGCATGGGAGGCCCAGCCCTTGTGTTTTGGGTACAAGCCCATGACTGGGACACGCGACGGATTCGCGGTTTTCTGTTTGGGATGTTTTTAATCAGCATGTTCCCCGCGATCGGGTTGCTGTATTACACATTCGGCACGCGGATCATTCAGCCTGGATTGATGGCCGCAGCGATGACGCCATTGCTGTTGCTGGTCACGTTTGCTGGTCTGCGTTTTGGAAATTGGCTTGGACGTGCACGACTGCGACGGATCACGCTAGGGATCTTGTTTGTGATGGGCATCGCCGGACTTGCGGCGCCCTGGTTGAGCGGTCGCTGAACTCGCTAGCGTGTGAACGTCAACACGACGCCCCCCTCGGTCCGCTCGGTGTCGTAGTCTTGATTATCCGATGCGAAACGGTCGTGACCAGCCACCATCGAAAGTGTCAACGAATCGGTGACCGCGTACTGCAAACGACCATGCAGTCGCCAAAAGAACTCGTCACGCGCCACGGGGCCAGTGAAGTCGCCGTAGTCGCGATAGCCGATGCCCCACGTTGGAATGAACTTCCATCGATCGCTGATCGACCAGCCTGTTGATCCGTGCAAGTTGACCGAGTGGTAACGATAGTCGGCTCCCTCGGTGTCGGCCGATTCGAGATCGATCCCTAACGAATAGGTTGGCAACCGATCCCAACCGGTTTGAAAGAAACGGCTGATCCCCGCCGTCACGGTGGTGCCATCCAACGAGGTTGAGGCAGGATTGATCCCATCGTTGCGGAAATCCGATTGGGCCAGCGTCAAATAACCATAGATGGCGTCCAAATCGGGCCGAATCAAGGTCAGCGAGGCGGTTGCCGAATGACGATCCCCGACTTGGTCGCCGTCAAAAAAGTCGTTCACGAAAATGTATTCCAAACGGCCGATCGCTTCGTTTTGACCAAGCTGAAAATCGCGTTCAAAGAAGGCCCCCGGCTGAAAGCTTGCCAAGTTGAACTGCTCGAACTGCTGCTCGTTCGCCGTAAAGTAGCCGCGAAACATCGGCCCTATCCGCATCGTTTCGGTGCGAATCCATTTCCAATCGAGATCAGGATTGGCAAACGCCTGAAAGCTCGCACCGTCGCTTTGCGCTAATTCACGACTGATCGGCGTCAACGTGATGTTCGAGTTGTACAGCACGCCCGTCTCGAAAAAGACACGCAAACGATTCAGCGGCTCTTTGACTTCACTTTCGAGTTCATCGAAACGCTGCTCCAGATTATCGGATCCATCAAACGACTGAATCGAATAGCTGGCGGGCTGGACCGATTGCTCTGCCGATGCCGCAGGCAAGGGCAGGGCGGACGCGCCCGGAAAACTTGCCGCACTGGCTGGCAAACCACTGGCTGGCTGCTCGTTGGCTGGCTGTACGTTGGATGGCTGTACCCTGGGGGTCCCCATCACAGCATGACTTGAGTGACGATTCTCCACCCCTTGCTGCCGTAATTGATCCGCATACGAACTAGCCGGTGCGATCTCGTAGACACGATCAAAATGAGCTTGGGCTTCGTCACCATGTCCCGAGGTCAGAAGTAATTGCCCCAAATCAAAGTGGGCTGCCGCGTTATACGAGTCCAATTCGATCGCGCGGCGAATCGAAATAAGTGCCGCCTCGGGATCGCCGAGCGTGTTTTGCAATCGTCCCAGCGACCGCCATGAATCGGAATGATTGGGGGTTTTGGTGACCCGCTGTTGCAACATTGACAACATTGCGAGCTGTCCCTCACTGGGCGGTTCACCAGCCGATCCGACTGGGTGCTGCGGCGGAAACCCTGCAAAAGTGGCGGGTTGGTCTTGAGCGCACAGACAACTCACCAAGGTGCCACACAACCATGCGACGACACAGGCGATTCGCGAGCAGGGGGTAAGAGGAAAATTTGAAAGCATTAAATCGATGCAACGATCAAAAAATCGCAATGGCAAACGAATCTGTCTGGCGTATTGCGACCGGGATGAGGTAGTGTGCCGGTGAAGTGAACGAAGCTTGGCGTTCCAAACACTTAGTAACACGCGGTCCCCGCGAATTACCACCCCGATTCACGATGGTCGTGAATCTCATCGCCAACAAACTTTCAATCGCTTCTCTATTCCCTCGCATGGAGCTTGTTTTACGGATGAACGATCAAAAACGAATCAGACGAATCTTCGCAGTCGTCGTCGCAGGGGCTGCGATCTCAACCACGGCACAGGCTCAGGGCCTCGGCGGTGCACTTTCAGGAGCCCAAGCTCAAACGCAGCAACGTGTCCAACAACAGGTCCAGGCACAAGTTCAGCAGCGAGTACAGGGACAGGTACAAAATCAAATCCAATCGCAAGTGCAGGCTCAAGTCCAAGCTCAGGTCCAGCAACGCGTTCAAGCTCAAATCGCAGGCAACGTGACCGCGCGAGTGAACAACCAAATCGAAGCAACCGCACGTCAAGCAGCCCGGTTGGCCGCCCGTGCTCAAGCGACTGGCAAAGCAGCTTCGTCTGCCACTCTTTCCGCCGCCGCGAACACTCACGTGGACGTCAGTGCCAATGCAAACGTCGGTGGCAACGCTCGCGTCGGGCAAAACCAGATTGCGACGTCAAGCAACACGCAAGCACATATCGGTGTCTCGGCCGCTCCGATCCAAATTACCCACAGCGACGTGGCGGTTTATGATTCGATCTTTGGTCAATTCAATCCACTTCGCACTGCGGCGATGATCAAAGCCAACGCACAAGGGCACACCCATGCTGCCGCAGCGACTGCGACGGGAATTGCCGCCGCAGGCCAGAGTCGCGCCGATGCGACTGCAAGCACCACCGCAGCGACCGGCGAAACATTATTGACCTCGGGCGAAGCCGCCATCGAGGGCCACGGTTCGGCATCGGCGCAAACGCACAGCCAAGCAGGCGGCGAGTTTGGTATCGCAGGCATCCTGGATGCCAATGTCGATCTGTCGTCGATGATCGCCGTCGCTGCACGCCAACGACGAGCCGAGATTTCGCAGATGCGTGATCAAGCAATCGCATCGGCCAACGCGGAATTGATGGCCCACGCCGACGCGATGGAAACGCAACTCGCTGCCTTTGCATCGGCACAGCAACAAGCGATCGCTCAGACGCAAGGAACTGCCGAAGCCGCAGCCCAAAGTGCGGCATCGACCAACGCCGCCGTCAACGCAAGCGCTAACGGCTCTGCCACCGTCCGCTAACGTCGCACAGCCTGCCAGCCTGTCAGCCTGTCAGCAAGCATTTCCTGTAGTGAATCTTGCCAAAGATCTACTGCCTACACAAAAAGTCCGCTCTGGATTGGATCCCCCCACGGTTCCCAATCCAAGCGGACTTTTTCATAAACGCCACGCGACGGCGAATGTCCTTGACGCTACTTTTGGTAGCGACGGTCCTCGGGGTTACCGGCGGCCATCAGATAGGCGATCAAATCGCGAATCTCTTCCTTGCTGAGTGCATCCAGCAGACCCTCGGGCATTTGCGACACGGTCGATGGCTCCATCTCCTCGATCTCGTCTTTCGAGACCACGACGGGTTTGTCCGTCGCTTTGACCGGATAGACCTCGATCTTATCGCCCTTGTCGACCACGATTCCGGTGACAACTTGACCACTGTCGATCAAGACATTGGTCGAACCGTATTGGTCCGAAATATCCTTGCTGGGGTGCACAATCGCTTCGACCACATACCGCTGGTCAAACTTGTTGGGGATGCTGGTCAAATCGGGACCGACACCGCCGCCCAAACCGGCCAAGCGGTGACACTTGCCACACTCCGCCGCAAAGAACAAACTTCGGCCTCGCTCGAAATCCGGCTTGCCGCCAGTTGCAGCCAACGCTTCGTCAAGCGTCCATTTTTTCCCAGGCCCCTTGGGCGGGCTGATTTCAAAGTCGGGTACGGGATTGAAATCTTCGCCGGTGATGTCCTGCAGGGCTTCACGCTCTTCGTTGGAACAGGTCTGCAGTGCCTCGGTTCGCATGTTCTCCAGGAACCCTGGATAGCTGGCGCCACCGGAACCTTTCGCCGCGCGGTTCAAAAATTCGAAATAGGCTCGTCGTTGTTCCAATGTCCAACCGGTTGCCAAGTTCCGCAACTCAAACGCCAATGCAATCTCTTGCGATGGCGGTGGATTTTCACGCATCTTGTCGATGCTCGCTCCGTAGCCACGGTTGCGGCTCGCCAACTCTTCCCAATCCGGAATCACGGGTTCGGATCCCTCGGTGATCAACTTCATCGCCTTGCGGATCACGGTTGGTGAACGCAAGTAAACCAAGATCGTGACGAGTTCGCGGTTCACGTCCGAAGATTCATTGGGCAACAAACCATCCAGTTCCGCGATGACCTGTTTTCGCTGTTCTTCGCTCGGTTTGCCCAAGCGGATGAACGTCAACTCGTAAGCTCGCAATAACCCCAGCAGCTGCATTTCCGAAAGCTCGGCCGGCTCGATCGCCAACAAGCTGTTTAGCAGCGGCCCTTGGTGAGTTGAATCACCGAGTCGAGCCAGTGCCACGGCCGAGGTGATTTTGCTTTGTAAATCCGATTCGTTCAGCGCCCGATCAGCCCACTGAGAAACCGGTTGCGATTCGATCGCGACACGTGCGGCGGCGCGAATGAAACGGTCTTCGCTCGCCAAATAAGGCCAAGCGGTCTCGATCGCTTTGGCATCAACGCGGCCGTGAAAGGCTTCGAGCATCCGCCGCGTTTGACGTGCTTTTGGAGCGGCGTCGCTCGCATCGGTTTCGGGAGCCGCCGTCGATTGGTCGCCGACATAACGCACACGAAAGAAGGCCGAAGCAGCGCCGCGACCACCGACGGTAAAGTAAAAATGCCCATCCGCTCCGACGATCGCGTCGGTTACGGGAAGTGGCGTGCCGTAGACAAACGGTTCGCTTTCACCAGTGTACCCCGCACCGTTGGGTTTTAGATGAATGGCGTAGATCGTTCCAAAAGTCCAATCCAGTGCATACAGTGCTTCTTGGTACTTCGTTGGAAACGCAGCTCCGATTCCCGAGGCAACGCCGGTGGGCGAACCGGGACCGATATCGACGACCGGTGGCAGGCTGTCTTCGAAATAAGGACGCCATTTTCCGCTGCCGCTTCGCCAACCGTAGTCGCCACCGCTGACGACTTGGCAAATCCGAGTGGGGCGGTACCACGGCATGCCCATGTCCCATTCCATGTCCGCATCAAACGTGAACATGTCACCGAATCGGTTCAGTGCGACGTCGTACTCGTTGCGAAATCCGATACAGATCAATTCTTGTTCTTTGGTTTCGGGATCGAGTCGCGTGACCCAGCCGCCGGGAGCCAACAGTCCGCGTGCATGACCGCGAGCGTCCCACATCCGCGGCAACAAGAAGTCTTCGTCCCATGATTGAACTCGCTTGGACGCGACGTCACCCATCGGCGCATGATTCCCGCCGACCATGTAAATACCCTTGCCGTCTTCGGTCAAAATCAGAGCATGGTTACCATGCTCACCGCCGCCAGTGCGGCTCGGATAACGCTCGGCAGTGTCGAGTTTGCCATCTTGATCGCTATCGGTCACACGATACAGATGGCCGCCGTTGCGGTGCACCCACAATGAATCAAACGCCCACAGCAAGCCTTGAGCTCCCGAGAGGACTTGTCCGTTTTCAGGATCTTTGACGACGATCGGCTCGACCTTGGTTTGGCCATCGACGATGGTGATGTGAAACAGCCCCTTGTCACCTTGATCGCTGGCAAAGAAACCGCCGTGTGCATCGGTGGTCAAACAAACCCAACTCCCTTCGGATTTGGGGACCTCGTACAAACGCTCGATCACAAACCCAGGCTGTGTGATGATGTGGCGTGGGTTTAGCGGATCGTTGCTGCCACCAGCCGCATTGCCATAGTTCGGAACGTTCCAAGGACCGACGCCCAATTTCCCGGCAACATGCACCGTGCCGCTGGTCCAAGCCGCTGCGTTTGCGGCGCCGGTCTGCCAGCCTTCGTTGACGCTATCGGCGATCTTCCATGACTTGTCCGAAATGATCGTTGCCTTGGAGTTGTTCGCCAATTCTGCGGTCATTTTCAGCACCAATGCCGCAACCCCTTCGTCGTTCTGCCCCTCGATTGCAATCACGTTCTCGCCGACCTGCAAATGTTTTGCGACATCCGCTTCCACCGGCTCTTGCCACGCATCACTTTGACCGACCAATTGCCCGTTGATCCAAATTTTCACATGGTTGTCACAAGTGGTGTACAAGCGAGCCGATTTAGCGGCCGCGGCGAGCGAGAACGTGTTGCGAAAGAACAGCTTTTGATTCCTCGTCGATTGCTTGCTCCAAATCCACTGAGCTTCCGGGGCCCCAGTCAACCACTGTTTTTTTGCGTCGGGTGATTGCGGATCCGCCGCTGCGTCCTCGGTGCTTGGGGCCGCAGCGGACTCCGTGATCTGGCGAACAAGCTGCTGGCCCGATTCGGCATCAAGGTTTCGCAGCAACAGGTTGCGAAACTCGACCTTCATCGCCGGTCCGGCATGCAACTGCAATCCGAGCACGCCTTTGTGCATCGCCTTGGGATGATCGTCGGTGACATCGACCGTGGTCACGCCGTTGACTTGATGGATCATGCGATTGCCGACGGCAACGATCCGCAAATCGTTCCACTGCGTGTCAGTAAGTTGCTCCGTGGTGGGTAACTTGGCGAGCACTTTCTTTTCACCGTCGGCCTGGATGTGAATCTCCTGGCCGCGAGTGGCGATAATGCCGCGATTGGCAAACTTTTCGCCGTACATCATGCCAAAGTAGTTGGGACTGGGGTGCAGGTCCGCTTGGTAACCCGCCAACACAAAGCCTTCGGAATCGACGATGTCGCTACGGTACTGGACGCCCGAGTTGTTGCCTTCGAAACGAACTTTACAGCGGAATTCGAAATCGGCAACTTCGCCGTCTTGCCACACCAGGAACGTGTTGCCTTTGGTGGGATGGTCCTCGGTCGTTTGACCTACGATCGCGCCTTGCGAGACCGACCAGAAGCCATCGACACCTTTCCACCCCGAAAGATCATTTCCATTGAACAGGATTTGAAATTTCTCGGTATCGGAGGCGTTTTTTTCCGAGGGATTGGCCGCCAACGAGGCTGTGGCGGCAAGGAAAAGAGCTAGCAAAGAGGGAAAGACGGAGCGCAGTAGCATCGAAATTCAGATGGGATAGTGGAGGGGAAGGGAGGGGGAAGCACCACGCGAGCAGGAGACACACAGTGCGACGCATCAGTGTATACAGAGCGAATCGCAAAGTCTATTTAGTGCCACCACAGTTGGGGGAGGGAATTAAAACTTAGCATTGCCCCCTCGCATCGGGTACATTTGAAGTCTGCTTGCTATTTGCCTGCCCCGCCTCTCGCCCCACCTACGAACTATGTTTCTCGTGCCTTCCTCGAGACTTTTGCTTGGGATTCTTCGCTGCGCGGAAGCCATCTGCTTATCCAGGTGGGTGTTTCTGTCGGCATTGCTATGCACAGCCACTGCGTGTGGCGGTGAAAACACGGTCGCGATGACGGAACAGGAAGAACATTTCTTCGAGCGACAAGTGCGGCCGGTACTGCTGGAGCGTTGCGGTCAATGTCATGGCCCCAAAAAGCAGCAGGGAGGTTTGCGAGTCGATTCGCTTCAATCGCTACTGACCGGTGG
>NZ_JBFHFD010000176.1:0-14139 GCF_041583735.1 Novipirellula sp. | reverse complement strand
GAAGCACTTGGTCACGAATTTTCATTCTCCGGCGGAGCGACAAAGTCTACTTGCCGGGCAACAATTTTACCTGGGCGATACACAGCACCGCGACCAAGACCCCAACATCGCGAGTCATTTTCGAAAATTCCAAATTGGTGCGTTTTGCAATTCGGCTTACGTCACCAAACAGCGTATTCGCTTTGTCGTTTCGGCATTAAAATCACATCCTTATCAGTGGCGTCGCGACGAATTGGATTTGCTTCAAGATATCGCCAATCGTGTCTGTGTTCGCATCGAGCGTGCGCGAGCCGAAACAGAGTTAGCGGACCGGGAAAATCATCTGCGGCGAGTCATCGACAACACGGTTGCGTTCATCGGCGTCTTGGATCACGAAGGCAACTTGCTCGAAGCCAACCAGACCGCGCTGCGTGCGGGCCAACTGCAACGCGACGATGTGATCGGCAAACCGTTTTGGGAGTGTCATTGGTGGAACTACGACAACGACATTGCCGATCAACTACAACAAGAGTTCGCCCGCGCGATCAACGGAGAAACCATTCGCCACGACGTCGTCATTCGTATTGGCAAAGATGATCGAACGACGATCGATTTCATGTTAGCTCCGATCCGGGATGCGGACGGCAAGATCACCTATGTCATTCCGTCGGGAGTGGACATCAAGGACCGCAAGGCCGCCGAGGATCTGGTCCGGCAAAACGCGGAACAATTGGCAGACAAACAAGCCAAACTGATCGCCTTGCTCGCGGACTACGAACGTGCCGAGAGCAAACTGCAGGTGTTATTTGACAACGGTTATTACTATACCGGCATTATTGAACTCGACGGAACCACGACCGACATCAACGAGATTGCTCTGAAACAACTCGGTGCAACGCGTGAAGAAACCATCGATCGACTGTTCTGGGATTGCCCTTGGTGGAGAAACAACGAAGAGGTGAAACGGAAACTCCGCGATGGCTTGACTTTGGCGGCGGCGGGCGAAGTCTATCGCGAGGACTTGCCGTTTTGGTTACCCGATGGGACCGAACGTATCACCGACTTCATTTTCACCCCCGCGCGCGACCAGAACGGCGAGGTAGTGTTTGTTGTTGCCAATGGCAGCGATGTGACCGAAGTCAGACGCGGACAAGAAGAGCTGCGAAAACGTGAACAACATTTAAAATTGTCGCTGCAAGCGGGGCGTTTGGGCACGTGGGAATGGAATCCAATCACCGACAAAATGAAATGGTCCGAAGAACTGCAATCGATTTTCGGGAAGAGCGAACCGAGCAAAGACATCGTCTTTGACGACATCCTGCAGATCATTCATCCGGATGATCGCGAGGAAGCCGCTCATCACTTGCGATCGACCGTGCGTGGCAACGAATCAACTTACCGGTTTGATTGCCGGATCGTCCGCGAGGACAACGGCAAAACGAGTTGGGTTGAAAATCTAGGGCTCATCTCGCGTAACAAAGCGGGCATCGCCAAACTGGTGACGAGCATTACGCGTGACGTCACCGAACGGAAACAAACCGAACTGGCACTTGCCGAGGGCAAAGAACGGCTGACGATGGCACTGCGTGCCGGAGGAATGGCGGTCTGGGAATGGAGCGAAGAAGGGGTGTTTTGGGAAGATTCGATGTACGACCTGCTGGGGCTTTCACCTAACTGCCGACGCAACGCCAGCACGCTGATGCAAATCGTTCATCGCGATGATCTGACACGGATGATCCACGCGTGGCGTCAAACGGTCAACGGCAACGCGAATTTCGATGAAGAATTCCGCATTCTCCGCGCGGATGGGTCCGTGCGCTGGATCGCTGGGGTGGGCGAACAAGTGCTAACGGACAAGGGCGAACCGAAACGGATCCTCGGTCTGATTTGGGACATCACCGAGCAGCGTGAATTGCAGGACTCGCTACAAGAAGCTCGAGCTCAAGCCGAAGCCGCCAGTGATTCGAAGAGTGAATTCTTGGCGAACATGAGCCATGAAATTCGCACCCCGATGACGGCAATTCTAGGCTACACTGATCTGATCGCAGAACAGATTCAACACCCCGAGGCGCTCGAACACGTTCGTACGATCCGTCGAAACGGAGATTTTTTGCTGGACATCATCAATGACATCTTGGATTTGTCAAAAATTGAAGCTGGCAAGCTGGATATCGCTCCGGAACGCTTTGCGCCGAATCGGTTGATCGAAGACGTCCGCTCGATTATGGAGGTGCGAGCCAGCGAGGGAGGCTTGAATCTTGACGTCGACTATGAAGGAAAAATCCCCTCCGAAGTCGTTTCGGATCCGAAGCGGCTCAAGCAAATCCTGATCAATCTGGTTGGTAACGCGATCAAGTTCACCCCCAGCGGCGAAGTGCGTTTGCGAATCCGCCACCAACCCGAAGACCGGCGATTAAGAATCGATATCATCGACACCGGGATCGGGATGAAGCCTGAACAGAAGGCACGATTATTCAAGCCATTCACGCAGGGCGACTCGAGCGTCACGCGACACTTTGGCGGAACGGGACTTGGATTGGCGATTAGCCAACGACTCGCAAAAATGCTGGGCGGGACGATCACCGTGGACAGCACCGAAGGTCAAGGCAGCACCTTTTCGTTGACGATCGCGACGGGTGATATCCAGGGTGTTGACATGATCAAGCCGATGGCGATGATCCAGCCTAACCCGGACGAGGCCCCTATCGCTTCGATCACGCTTGACTGCTCGGTATTGGTGGTGGACGATCGCCGTGATATTCGCTTTCTGACGAAATCGTTGTTAACGAAAGCGGGAGCCACGGTGGATGAAGCCGAGGACGGCGAGGTTGCGATCAAGAAAGTCCAAGCTTTGATTGGCAAGGACCAATCCTACGACTTGATTCTGTTGGATATGCAAATGCCAAAACTCGATGGCTACCAAACGGCCGAGCAACTTCGCAGGATGGGTTTTTCAGCGCCCATTATCGCCCTGACCGCCGACGCGATGCAAGGAGACATGAGCCGTTGTATCGAGCAGGGCTGCAATGATTATCTCAGTAAACCGATACATAAAGCAACGATGTTGCAGATGGTGAGCCGCTATGTTGGTTCAATGTCGAAATAATTTATGCCGCACCTTATTCGAGCCGCCACCGCTGCTCGAAGTATTTTGCATGGAAACCCAGTGAAGGAACCTGATTCGATTCGCCGCCCGCAAAGGATGGCGGAACCGTTTGCCGTGGCCGCAGTTGTCACCTTGTTGGTGATCACCGGGTTCGTCACTTTTCATAACACGCGTCGATTGCGTGCGCACACCGATTTGGTCGGGCATTCCCACAAGCTTTTGGGCCTGCTTGAACGCATTGAATCGACGATAAAGTCGGCGGAAACCAGCCAACGCGGTTTTCTGATCACCGGCCAAGAACCTTATCTCGAACCCTATTACGAAGCGATCACCGCAATCGATGGCTTGATCCACGAGTTGGCGACGACCACCGAATCGGATCCCGTCCGACATGCCAAAATCGCTCCCTTGCAAGACTTGATCGACCAGAAACTCGACGAACTTTCGACGACGTTAGAGTTACGGCGGCAGGCCGGATTCGAGTCCGCACAGACCTTGGTCGCCACCAATATTGGCAAACGGACGATGGATAGCATCCACGATCAAATTGCCGAATTCCGGCGTAACGAAGAAAGTTCGATTGCACGCCGAGAACAGGTTGCAGCAACCACATATTGGACGGCTCTGGCCACGGGACTGATCTCCACCGTCGCCGGGTTGATCCTTGTCGTCGGCGTGCTGTATTTGGTCCAGCACAATCGACATCGAGCCGAAAAATACGCGATTGCACTGAAGGTCGAGCGCAACCGGTTGCAGGAAACACTCGATCGCGCGGGGCGGTTGGAGTCCGAAAATGTCAAGATGAACCAGTACTTGCGTACGTTCCTGGAACAGATCGAAGACTATGCGATTTTTGCGATGGACGCCGAGTGCCGAGCCACCACATGGAACCGCGGCGTGTTGAAAGTGCTCGGTTTTCACGAGGCGGATTTTCTTGGCAAAGACGTTCGCGAATTGATCTTTACCCCCGAAGCGATTGCGATGGGGATTCCGGATTCCGAGTTTGCCACGGCGGCCATGCTGGGCAGTGCAAGCGATGACCGCTGGATGATGCGGGCCGATGGGGAACGATTTTGGGCCTCGGGAATCAGCAGCGCTGTCAAAGACGCCGACGGCAAGATTGTCGGTTACAGCAAGGTGATGCGGGATTTGACCGAGCGGAAACGTGACCAGGATCAACTCGCCGAACTTGCCGCCAAGCTATCGGAAGCCGATCGTCGCAAAAATGAGTTTCTTGCCACGCTGGCTCACGAACTTCGCAACCCGCTCGCTCCGATCAAAAATGCGATCCAGTTGATGGAGATGTCCGAATTGCCACCGGATACCGAAGAACTGCGTCAAACCATGGCACGCCAAGTCGAACAATTGATTCGTTTGATCGATGATCTACTAGACGTATCGCGGATTGGACGTGGCAAAATCCAGCTCAACAAAGAAGTGGTCAACCTGAGTGAAGTGATCAGGGCTGCGGTCGAAGCGTCGAGCACCTTCATCAACGAAAAAGATCAACATCTGCGACTTGAATCGTGTGAACAGGATGTGTTCGTGCGAGCCGATCCGGCCCGCATGACACAAGTCGTTTGCAATTTGCTGAACAACTCATCTCGCTACAGCGACAGCGATTGCACGATCGATCTATCGTTGTCGGTCCAAGCGGACGAAGGCGATCGCGGTTCGGCCGTGATCGTCGTGCACGACAACGGCATCGGGATCGCGACCGACCGGATTGAAGAGATTTTTCAAATGTTCGCGCAAGTCGATGACTCGCTACGGCGAGGAAACGCGGGCTTGGGAATCGGTTTGACGCTCGTGAATACGTTGGTCGAAATCCATGGCGGCAGCGTGACCGCGCATAGCGAAGGGATCGGTATGGGAAGCACGTTTACGGTTCGCATCCCGCTTGCGGATCCCACCGACGAGACGGCAATGAAACATGTCGCGACCGAGCCGCTCGGGGTCACCAGACCCTTCAAGGTGCTTGTTGTCGAAGACATGAAAGCACTGCGGACCATCATGGCTCGCTTGCTGACCAAACTCGGACACGAAGTCGAAGTGGCCGAAGATGGACTCAGTGCTCTGGAAAAACTGAGCGAGTCCGTTCCGGACGTGATTTTCTCTGACATTTCGATGCCGGGGATGACCGGTTACGATCTCGCTCGCAAGCTGCGTGAACGGGAAGCGACCGCGAAAATTTACTTGGTCGCGATGACCGGCTATGGCCAGTCCGCAGACCGCGAACAGGCCCACAACTCGGGTTTCGACGAGCACATGATCAAACCTGTCGACATCACCAAGCTGCAGTCGCTGTTCCAACGTCTGGCGGAACGCGAGCAGGCACAAAGTTGATCACTCGATACGGGGGTTCGTCGTCGTTGCTTCACGCGATTGCCCGACAACCGTGCCGCGGATCGAGACTGCAGCGGAATGCCAGCGGGCGTTCCCATTGGCATAAAAATTGCTTTGCTCGTTCCCTTTGGCACTGAAAGCCCTTTGGCAATGAAAGCCCCTTGGCGACGAAAGATAGTAGAAGAAAAACGTTTGCATTTTGCCTCGATTCGGTCTGCCCGCTCTTAAGTTATGGAAGAAATCTCATCTCGTTTGTCGCCGCAGCCCGATTCTGTGCCAACAAAAAAATGTCACGTCGTGGGGATTGGTGCCTCAGCGGGCGGATTGGAAGCTTTGGAGTCATTTTTTCAGGAAATGCCCGCTCATAGCGGGATGGCGTTTGTTGTCATCCAGCATCTTTCGCCCGACTTTAAAAGCCACATGGGCGAATTAATCTCGCGTAAGACGGGAATTCCGGTGCTTGAGGTCGAAGATGGGGTTCAGGTCCAACCCGATTCGATCTATCTGCTGCCTGCCAAAATGGAGATGGAAATTTCGGGCGGACGATTGCGGTTGACCAAGCGAAATCCAGAACGCAGTTTTTCGCACCCGATCGACAAATTCTTTTGCTCATTGGCCAAGGACCAACAGCAGCACGCGGTTGCAGTCGTGCTTTCAGGTACCGGCAGCGATGGTTCGCGGGGGATTCGCGACATCCACGAATCGGGCGGATTGGTGATCAGCCAGGATCAGGCGTCCGCCAAGTTTGATGGGATGCCAATCAGTGCGCAGGAAACGGGCTTAGTCAATCTTGTCTTGCCGCCTAGTGGGATGGCCAAGGCGTTGGTGCGGTATGTCCAAGGCGACATCACCCGCGATGATCTCAGCGAAGACCAGCTTCCGACGTCATCCTTAGCGGGCATCGATCGGATCTTTCAACTGCTCAATCAAGCATTTGGAATTGATTTTTCGCAATACAAATCATCGACGGTCGGTCGCCGTTTACAACGCCGGTTCGACATGCTGCAGATTCGTCAATTCGAAGACTACGTGGCTTATATCGAGGACCATCCGAACGAATTGAGCGACCTGTATCGTGACCTGTTGGTCGGGGTGACCCAGTTTTTTCGTGACCCCGAAGCGTATGAGACGCTTGCCAAGGAGGTGATTCCCAAAATTTTTGATGCCAATTCAATCACCAAAACGGTGCGTGCCTGGGTTGCAGGCTGCGCCTCGGGTGAAGAGGCTTATTCGATCGCCATACTATTGGACGAAGAACGCCGCAAACGTAATGGGGCGTTCGACATCAAAATTTTTGCAACCGATGCCCACCCCTCTTCGATACAAACCGCAGCACGCGGGATTTTTTCTGCGGATGCACTCGCGGACATGTCTGAGGAGCGCCGCGTTCAGTATTTCCGCCGCGATCATGAGCGCTATCAGGTCAGCCCTCAGCTGCGTCAGATGATCGTTTTTGCTCCTCACAATGTGATCAGCGATGCGCCGTTCACTCAGATGGATTTGGTGACTTGCCGAAATCTATTGATCTACTTGCAGTCGCCTGCCCAGGCCAGAGCGCTGTCCTTATTCCATTTTGCGTTAAAGTCCAGCGGCACCTTGTTTCTCGGTCCAAGCGAGTCGCCGGGTGACCTAAGCGACGAATTCCATGTGCTCAACGCTCATTGGCGAATCTATTCCAAACGCCGTGATTTACGCATGCCACCCGGCAGCGATCTGCCATTGACCCCACGAACCGAAAAGTTTTCCAGTATCTCGCTCGCGCCCACGATGCGGCAAAGTAATCGTGTCGATTCAAAATTGCTCGGCATCTACGATGCCCTGCTGAATCAAAAGATGGGTTGCAGCATCCTGATCGAACACAATGGTCAAATCCTGCATGTATTCGGAGGCGCCGAGAAGTACTTGCAGTACAGTTCGGGCCGCCCGAGCAGTCATGTGCTCGATGCAATTGTCCCCAGGATCCGATCGTCGTTATCCGCGGCGCTGCACCACACCGCAAAAAAGCAGGAAACGGTTAAATTCAAAGTTTCCCCGCTGCAAGCCGAAGAAAACGCCACCGAATTGGTCATCGCAGTCGAACCCATTCGGGACCAGCCCTCGGGTTTTGACAACTTCTTAATCTCGTTCACCGAGGAAGCATCCCCGCTCACGGCGACGTGGCAAAACCGTATCGCCGAGCACGTGGTTGATTCGCCAAGCGATCCTCATGGCGACCGGGTCACCGTGTTGGAATCGGAACTCCAGCAGTCGCAACAGAATTTGCAAGCCACGATCGAAGAGATGGAAACATCTAACGAGGAACTGCAGGCGGCAAACGAAGAACTTGTCGCGTCGAACGAGGAACTGCAAAGCACGAACGAAGAACTGCACAGCGTCAATGAAGAACTGTACACCGTTAACGCGGAACATCAACGCCGAGTGGTCGAATTGGCCGAAGCCAATGCGGACATGGATAACTTGTTGGCGACGACTCGTGTTGGCGTGGTATTCTTGGACCACGATTTTTGCATTCGCCGGTACACGCCGCAAATCGCAGAAATACTTCGTATCCAGGAACAGGATATCGGCCGTTCGATCGAAGATTTCTCGCACCGATTGCAACGCGACCATTTGATTGAAGATCTGCATCAAGTTCTGCAAAGCAAACAAGAATTGGAAGCAAAGCTGTCGGACGCCGCGGGGAACGCATTGCTGTTGCGAGCGGTCCCCTATCTGTCGGACAACGAGGTTCAGGGCGTGGTATTGACGTTGATCGACATTACGTCGCTGAGTGCTGCGGAAGCCCAATTGGAACGATTTAAATTCATGACCGAAACGGCGAGCGACCTCGTCTTTTTGGCGGACCCGCAGGGTCAATTCCACTACGTCAATCCATCGATGTGCGACACGCTCCGCAGCGAGCGGAACGAATTGCTAAAGATGACGCTGATGGATGTGCAGTGTGATCTGGAAGAAAGTGATTACAAAAAATTGTTTGCCGACGCCGGCAACAAACATTTAAAACCATTCCAATCGGATTGGAAACTTAGCGATGGCTCGTTGATTCCGATGGAGATCAGCGTGGCGAGTTTGCAGATCGAAGACCAACGCTATCTCTGCGCCAACGCTCGTGACATTAGCGAACGACGCGCCGCTGAACTCGAGATGCGTTTGCAACATCTTGCAATCGAGTCGACACAGAACGGCATCGTCATTACCGACGCCACCGCCGAAGACAACCCGATCACCTATGCAAACCCCGGCTTTCTGCATTTAACTGGCTACGATCGCGAAGAGGTCGTGGGCATCAATTGTCGTTTTCTGCAAGGCGATGACAGCGATCCCGACACCCGAGCACAATTGCGAGCGGCGATTGCGGCCGGACAATCCTGTCACGTCACGCTGCGAAATTACCGCAAAGACGGCACGCCGTTCTGGAACGATCTACAGATCACACCGGTGTTTGATGAACGCGACCGTTTGGTGAACTTTGTCGGTGTGCAAAACGACATCACCGACCGCATGAAAGTTCAGGAAGCATTGCAACTAGCCAATCAAGAAGCGAAAGCGGCAAGCGAAGCCAAGAGTTCATTCATGGCAAACATGAGTCATGAACTGCGGACCCCCATGACAGCCATGCTAGGGTTCGCTGACATGCTGAGCGAGGAACTCGATGACGAACCGTCGCTGGAAAAAGTCACCACGATCAAACGCAATGGGGAATACCTGTTGGCGCTACTGAACGACATCCTTGACCTGTCCAAAATCGAATCGGGCAAGATGGAAATTCATCCGCAGACATTGAGTGTCCGTAAACTGCTGGGCGAGGTACAAGAGTTAATGCAAGTCCGGGCATCGGAGGAAGGTGTCCCGTTGACCTTTGATTGGAGCCCCAACTGCCCCGCCGAAATCACGGCGGACGCGGTGCGGGTTCGCCAAGTGCTGGTGAATTTGATCAGCAACGCACTCAAATTCACTGACGAAGGAGACGTTCGTGTCGAGATTAGCATGAACGAGGAAACGGCGCCCGCGACGATTGTGATCGCGGTTCGCGATACAGGAATCGGCATCCACGAAAGCCATTTGGCCGAGCTATTTACCCCGTTTAGTAACACCGGGGCAGCGCGGCGACGGCGATACGGTGGCACCGGCTTAGGACTCAGCATCAGCAAACGCTTGGCCGAGGGAATGGGTGGCCAAATCACCGTCGACAGCGAACTTGGGGTGGGAAGCTGTTTCACGTTCACATTGCCGCTGACCCCCGACCAAGTCCTCAACCTGCGAACACTTGCGTCTGAGGATTCGGCGAGCGAACAAACGGAAACCAAACGCAGCTCATTTCCCAAATTCAGTGCACGGGTGTTATTGGCGGACGACCGCCGTGACATTTGGCGAATTGGCAAGTATTTTCTTGAGAAATGCGGTGCTGATGTCACGGTTGTCGAAGATGGATTGCAAGCGGTCGAAGAAACACAACGTGCTCAGAAAGAACAACGCCCCTTTGATTTGATCCTGATGGACATGCAGATGCCGGTGATGACCGGACAGGAAGCGGTCGCGGAAATTCGTGAACTTGGGTTCAAAACACCGATCATCGCCCTGACCGCCGATGCAATGGAAGGCGAACGCGAAGCCTGTATCGCGATGGGCTGTGACGACTACTTTCCCAAACCGATCGATGGGGTGAAGTTGATGAATTTGGTGGCATTTTACCTTGCCGAAACTCGCTAAGCGTTTCGGATTCCGTATCCAATCCTAAAAGTAACCTCCGTTGAGTCATTCTAATCCTTTGCGTCGAACGGTGATCATCACCGTGCTAGCCCTTGTGCTTGTGCTAGCTGCGTTGATCGCATGGCAGTTACGCTCGATCGAACATCTCGCAACGGGGCAACAGCAACGCAGTTTCGTCGTTGACTGCGATTTTGCCAAGTTCCGTCAAATTATGGTGCGAAAGAACGCCACCGCCGCGATCGTGGGGCATACCGGCATGCGGTTGATTAACGAACAGATCGAAGATGTGATGGTTGACACGTCCCAAGACGACCGTCCGCTCTTGAACGCCATTCGCGGCGTGTCGAAGACCGAGGTTTCTGCAGTCAAGGAATTGACGGTGCAGTTGGAAGATCCGACGCTCGAAGCGAACGAATTGGTGTTGGAACAGAACGCCGATATTCAACCCGACCGCATCGATGTGATCACCGTTTCGAAACGGGCTGCCGGTCGCCTGAAACATTATCAAACCACGCTCGACGCGAAACCGGATCCTGAGGGCACTCGTGTCGTTTTGACCGTCGAATTGGACGTGCTGGTCAAAGTGCCCCATTTTTTCAAACACCGCGCTGACGCGGGGGTGCAGCAGGCGGCCGACGATGCGATCACCGGCCAAGCGGCCGCAATCGAGGCATTTATCGCCCGGCATGCGGACGAACTTCTGATTTTGCCCGAACTGAATCGCTAGTGCACCCAAGGCGAAGTGAGCCAAGCACCAGTGTCAATGAAGATGCACGGCGTTTTTGCCCAATGCTGCAAGTCATTTTGTGACGTGCACCGGCAGTCCATTCTCGCCGCCACTTCGAAACGGTTGGCGAGTTTCGCTACGGAAGAAACATTTGTCCACGAGATGCTTATCCGATTCGTACCAGCGCCTTGCCTAAATTGCTGCCTTGGAACAGTCCGATGAAGGCTTCCGGTGCATGATCGAGTCCTTCGGTGACCGATTCTTCCCAATCGATTTGTCCCGATCGAATCCACGACGACATGTCACGTAGGAATTCGTCGTGATCGGCAAAATGGTCGCGAACGATAAACCCTTGCATGCGGATACGCTTGGCAATGACTTTGAACAAATTGCGCGGCGCCGCCGGAGGTTCTGTGGCGTTGTAGGTCGAGATCATGCCACATTCGACACAGCATCCAAAATTATTCATGTGTTCGATTGCTGCTTCTAAATGTTCGCCACCGACGTTGTCAAAGTAGATATCGATGCCGTCAGGGGCCAGCGAGCCCAAAGCTGCTGATAGATCGTCGGTCTGCTTGTAATGTATCACCTCGTCGACATTCGCTTTCTCGCGAAGCCAGAGGATTTTTTCCTCAGACCCTGCACTGCCGATGACGCGGCAGTGATACGCTTTTGCGATTTGACACGCCACCGAGCCTACGGCGCCGGAGGCGGCGGATACAAACACGGTGTTCCCCGACTGCAGATTAGCAATCCGTTTCAGCCCGACCCAAGCGGTGAACCCCGTCATCCCCAGCACTCCTAAATAGCTTTGAATCGGTGCCACCTCGGGATCGACTTTGGAAACGCTTTTGCCGTTGGAAATCCAGTATTCTCGCCAACCGCTGTTGCCCAGCACGTAGTCGCCAGCGGAAAAACATTCATGCCGTGATTCGACCACCTTGCCAATGCATCCGCCCTCGAGCGGCTTTCCGATCTCGAAGGGGGGAACATAACTTTTGCCCTCCTTCATTCGCCCTCGCATATAGGGGTCAACCGACATCCATTCGTTTTTAACTAAAAACTCGCCATCCGCCAGCGGCGGCAATTCCACAGTGACCTGTTCAAAATTGTCGACCGTGGGCACTCCCGTCGGACGTGAAACGAGTTGGATCTGGCGGCTTTCAATCTTTTTTTCTGTTTCAGTTGCCATCGTTTGTTCCTCTTGATTGGGGTGACCATTTGATTGGGTTTAATGCGCCGGGCGATACAACGCGGCGACGCAGTGATGTTGACGCGATCGTCAGCGTGTTACGCTATTCTTTTCCCAGATGAATCAGTTTTTTGTTGACAAACTCGAGAATCCCCAAGTGTGACAGCTCCCTGCCGTAGCCTGAATTTTTGATTCCTCCAAAGGGTAACTCGGCTTGCGATTTGGTCGGCTGATTGACAAACATCATCCCGGTCTCGATTCGCTCGGCCACGCGGCGGGCCCGAGCGATGTCCTGCGTGAAAACACTTCCTCCTAAACCATAGGATGAATGATTCGCCAACTCGATCGCTTCCTCTTCGTTCTTGACCACGTAAACACTAGCCACGGGGCCAAACAACTCTTGATCGAAAGTGGGCATATCGGGGGTGATGCCGGTCAAGATCGTCGGATTAAAGAAGGCACCTTCTCGGTCTGGACGATCTCCGCCGAGCACCACGGTGGCTCCGGCGTCAATGGATGCTTGCACTTGCTGTTGCAACTGGACCGCTGCTGCTTCGGTGGACAGCGGGGCGAGAGTGGTGTCTTCGTCCAGCGGGTCTCCCATCTTCATGTTACCCATTTTTTCTTTGAACGCCGACAAAAATTCATCGGCGACAGACTCGACCACAATAAAGCGTTTTGATGCGACACATGATTGCCCCGCGTTCACCATCCGGCCCTGTACCGCCAACTCGACTGTCTTATCGAGATCGGCGTCCTCGAGCACGATGAATGGATCATTGCCACCGAGTTCTAACACCGACCGCTTCAGATTCTTGCCCGCCAATGCAGCCACCGCCGCCCCAGCTTTTTCGCTTCCGGTAAGCGAGATTCCTTGCACTCGCGGATCTGAAACAATCACCTCCACGAATTCCGACGGAATAAACAAGTTGGTATAAACTCCCTCAGGCAACCCACACGCGGCAAACGCCTCTGCGATTGCTTCCGCACATTGCGGAACGTTGCTAGCGTGTTTCACCATCACGGTATTGCCCGCCATGATATTGGGAGTCGCGAAGCGAACCACTTGGTAGAACGGAAAATTCCAGGGCATCACTCCCATCAACACCCCCAGCGGCGCGTATTGGATATAGGCACGGGTATTTTCTACTTCCATCGGCTGGTCGGCCAGAAAGGACTCGGCTCCGTTAGCGTAGAACTCGGCGATGTTCGCACAGTATTCAATTTCTCCCTGACTCTCCGAAATCCGCTTCCCCATATCCAGCGTGATTAACCGCGAATACTCGTCCGCATGCTGACGAAGGTGGTTGGCAAATTTCAACATTCCCTTTTTTCGTTGTGCGAACGAGGTTTTCCGCCAACTTTTAAAGGCTGTGTCGGCTGTGCCGATGGCGGCAAGCGTCTGGTCTTTGGTCAGCGGTGTGAACGTTTTCAGTGTTTCACTGGTCGCAGGATTAACGCTGGTGATCGTCATTGAATTCATCTCCGAAGAAGGGGAATGGCACTGTATCGATGGAAACCTGTACCGATGGAAACCTGTACTGATGGAAACCCAGTACCAATTGAAACCCAGAGGCACGGTACGGATGCAAACCCAGACGGGATGCAGGGATACGGGATTGTATGTCTCGGTCGACATGCCACTCGATTTGGGGCGGGAACCACGGACTCGTATCACCGCCCGCCGACGTTTGCCGTCCCAATAAAAACGTGCCCCGTCCGCTTGCGATCCACGCTGGTTTCCGGAATCGATACCGGCACGGGATCCCTGCCAACTGGGCACGCTTGTTAGGTGCGATCGGCATACCGAAGCCGGTCGCAAGTCAAAGATTCAAGATCCAATTATTTGTTCTGTTTCATGGTTTGATTCGAATCCGCGATCAGAATCACACGATCGCCGATTTTGACGGGCACACCGGTGACGGTCACCTTGCTGCCTTTGTTGAGATTCTTGGCATTCGCGGGATCCCCCATATCAACGGTCAGTTTTTTGCCGTCCTCGGTGTCCAATTTCACCACTAAATGTTCATTTCCTTTTACGGTCGCCTTGCGAGTGGACTGAACGGTTCCACTAAAACG
>NZ_JBFHFD010000175.1:0-14152 GCF_041583735.1 Novipirellula sp. | reverse complement strand
TCAGTTGAATGTAGGCATCGACCACATTCAAGATTCGTGCGTATTGATGAATCCGGGCTCCCCGCAACCCACGGGGGAACCCCGATCCATCGTATTGCTCGTGCACTTGTTGCACTGCGATCCGAACGGACGATGGGGTCTCCGGAATTGCCGCGACACAATCAAACGCAATCACGGGATGCTTTTCATATTCCCATCGCTCGGAATGCGAGAGTTTTTGGGTGGCGTCACGAAATTTTGGATCCAGCACGTACAAACCGATGTCATGCAGCAATCCTGTCAAGCCAATCTCCAGCGCGGTGGGACCATCCAGCCCCATTTCGATGGCGACCGCCATCCCCATCACTGCCATTTGTACCGAGCGACGTTCCAGAGCGACATCGTTGCTCGCCGCCCCGATCTCGCCAATCGTTTGATCATGATCGTCGATCATCGAACGCGCGAACGAGTCCGAGGTGGCAGTCAGCGGCGATATGGAATCAAAGTCGCGAGTCTGCAGGGCGTGGTTGATTTGTTCGAACCTCGCTTTCGCAGTGCTCATGCACTTGTTTAATTCCTCCGTCCGTTCGCTGCTCAAAGGTTGGTCATGGCGATCGACAAGCAAATCCTTCAGCGGCAACGCCTCTTCCCAGACGCCTGAGAACTTGGGCTTGCTTTGCGACGATTCTTCGAGGGTGCCACGTCGCAGGTGTTTACCGGTTAATTCCGCAATATCGTTAGGGTGGACCGCAATGACGTCAACGTTTTGCTCTTGCAGATGGGCTACGATCGTCGGGGTGATGTGCGTTCCTGAACCGAGCAACAATACCCCTTCCTTGCTGAGAATGGGATATCCACACGTCGCCCCAGCGCACAATTTTTCTAGAGGTAGTTCGACCGTTTCTGATCGTGACATTTGCCGTCAATTCCCGATGAATCAATAGAGTTACCATCACTGCTCAAAACCGGACTTTGAGAGTACGTTGATGGCGTTTCGCAGACGCAGCGTCTCAAACGAGGTAAAATTTGCCTCGTTGACACAATGGATCAATCGAAACCTATGTTACGAAATCGGCAACGACAAACCCGGACAGGCTCGATAAGGTCGGATTGCGGATTCCCGCACCCTAGTGACGTGGGGTTGTTCGTATTTCCGAGTCATTCGGTCATGATTTTGCGGGCTATCCGTTTTTGGCGGGCATGCCGACGTAAATCGTGGCCCAATTTCGAATCTTCATGAATGTCACATCCCTAGCCCCGACACTAGCCCTAGCCCCGAAACTAGTTCAAGCATCGAAAGTAGATTGCTCAATGAATCGCAACGCTTCGCCCCCCGGTACCTGCGACGTGGTCATCATCGGTGGCGGGATCGTGGGGCTCGCGACGGCGACGACGTTGATCAGGCGACACCCATCGCTCGCGGTCTGTGTTGTCGAAGCGGAATCGCATGTTGCAGCGCATCAAAGCGGCCACAACTCGGGCGTTTTACATTCGGGGATTTACTACAAGCCGGGATCGGCGAAAGCAATCACGTGTCGCAGCGGCAAAGCGTTGATGGAAGCGTTTTGCGACGAGCACCAAATTGCCTGGGACCGTTGTGGCAAGGTAGTGGTTGCCACGGATGCAATCGAGGCCGAGCGATTAAATGCGATTGCGAAGCGTGCAATGGAAAACGGAGTGGAATATCACCGCATCGACACCGATGCACTTCGCGAAATCGAGCCTTCGGTCGCGGGAGTCGCGGCGCTGCATGTGCCTGAGACGGGGATCGTGAACTACGCCAAAGTATGCGAGGCGATGCGGCAGCAAATTTTACGAGGCGGCGGGCATGTGGTGTTGTCGTTCAAGGTGAAACGAATTGAAACGGTTTCGTCGTCGGTGGCGATCACCGATTCGAAGAATCAGACCATCCACTGTGGACGCATGATCAATTGTGCGGGGCTGCAGAGCGACCGCATTTTGCGAATGGCCGGTGGGCGACCGACGGTGAAGATTGTCCCGTTTCGCGGCGAGTATTACGATCTCGTGCCCGAGCGCGAGCATCTGTGTCACCATTTAATTTATCCGGTTCCCGATCCGTCGTTTCCGTTTCTGGGGGTCCATTTCACACGGATGATCGATGGCGGTGTCGAGTGCGGGCCCAATGCGGTGCTGGCGTTGTCGCGGCACGGTTACGATTGGCGGACGCTCAACGCCGCTGACTTGCTCGAAACGCTTCGCTACGGCGGATTCCTGAAATTAGCCCGCAAGCATTGGCGAACTGGGGCGGGCGAGATCCACCGCTCGCTGCGAAAAACGGCCTTTGTTTCGGCACTGCAGAAACTGATCCCCTCGATCCGTGCATCCGACTTGCGCCCCGGCCGTGCCGGTGTTCGGGCGCAAGCGGTCACGCCTGAGGGAGAGTTGGTGGATGATTTTTTGATCGAGACGACCGAACATGCGATCCACGTGCTCAATGCCCCCTCGCCAGCGGCAACCGCGTCGCTAGCGATCGGCAGCAAAATCGTGGACTGTTTTGAATCTGGCGAAACGAAGTCGAGCGGCATTTGACACCGCATTTACCGCGTTGCGAGCGACCCGACTCACCGTGAATCGAAGCCGGGACGCTTGACGAATCAGGGGGCGAAACACTAGGTTTTCAGCTGAACCAAAGCCGGTGACACGTGTCATTAGCTCTGACGCACCTCCAATTCCAAGAACGCGATTCCAATATGACTTTTGAGACCCGCCCACGAAAGGGATCTGATTTTGCTGGCCTTTCGGTCGCGATTGTCACGCCATTCACCGATGGTGAGGTGAATTACCCTCGTCTGAAAGAACAAGTCGAATTCCAACTCGAAGCTGGCACCCGCTGTATTGTTCCCGTCGGAACGACTGGCGAATCGCCTACGCTTTCGCACGACGAACACGAAAAAGTCATTGCCGAAGTGATTCAGTGTGTGGCCGGACGCGCCAAAGTGATGGCCGGCACCGGCAGCAACAGTACCGCCGAAGCACTGCGATTGACCAAGCGAGCGGCAGCCGAAGGAGCCGATGCAACGCTGCAGGTTGCTCCGTATTACAACAAGCCGACGCAAGAAGGTTTTTTCCAACACTTCAAAGCGGTCGCCGAAGCGGTCGACATCCCGGTTTGCGTTTACAACATCCCCGGCCGTTGTGGCAAAGAGATCGATGTGGAAACCATCCAGCGTTTGGCGGAGGTCGACGGGATCACGATGGTCAAGGAGGCGACCGGAAAACTCGATCAATGCTCGGCAATCGTCGGCACCACCGATTTGACCGTTTTGAGTGGAGACGATTCGTTGACGTTGCCGATGATGAGCGTCGGTGCGGAAGGGATTGTGTCGGTGGTAGGGAATTTGGTGCCGCGGGATATGATCGAATTGGTAAATGCGGCTGCCAGTGGCGATTTTGTTAAAGCGATGGCAATGCATCACAAATTGTTCGCTCTGTGCCAGAACATGCTCGGATTGTCGACCAATCCAATCCCGCTAAAGGCGGCCATGATGATGGTCGGCCGCGACTCGGGCGAATTGCGATTGCCAATGACCACGCTGGACGATGCGTCGATGGAAAAGCTCAAAGAAACCTTGTTCGCCTACGGCATGAATTCGGCGCTGGTGAATTAGCAGTGACCGTGGTTTGGAGGCGTTAAGTTTTCAACCGCCTTGTTAGCGGTGCGGCGCAAGCCGCCCGCTAAATTTCGAACGTTATTTCACGCCGCAACCGGACAGCTCGCACGGTTCCGCTACCAAAGTAGATGGCGTTGGGCTGCAAAACTTTGGGCTTGTTGTGATTTTTGGTTGCGCCGGTTTCTGCCACCTCTCCACCAACTTCGTTGGGGGAGAGGTCGAACGGAGCCTTCAGCGACGTTCGGGTGAGGGGGCTGACCGAGCAAGTCGCTTGCCGACGACAACGCTGTTTGCACCGGAATTGCTCGCCGATAGCGCGGTCGCCCCCTCACCCGAGCAACGCCTAAAGGGCGTGCTCGACCTCTCCCCCGACTTCGTCGGTGGAGAGGTAACTGCTATACAAGCCGGAAGATAATGTCACCGCCATTATCCGATAACAACAGCGAAGATTTAGCAGTCCAAGCGTGCCCCGCTCCGCTACGAAATACTGCGATGCTGGTTCACGGCCGCACATTCAGTCGCGGTTGCCGACTGCGGATCAATTCGCTTTCATAGGCACGACGTACGGTGACTCGCTTGGCTGGACTGTCGCTCGGAAAAACGTGAAGCTCGACGGTCACTCCGGCCGACGCTTCGCTGCGGAGATACTCGGCCAACGTCGCTCGATCACTGCCGTTGAAATGATCGCTCAGCCGGAGACGCAAATTCTTGGCTTCTCCGATATACAAATAGCCGCTGGCCGTGCGAAATAGATAGATACCTGGTCCGTCGCTAATCTCCTCGGACGCGATAGACTGTTGTAGCGAATCAAGCGAATGCGTTTCGATCTTTCGCTGCCAATCCGCGACGCGGAGCACCAACTCGGGTTTGAGCGCTCGACGTTTTCGCAGCGACAAGACGGCTTTACGGACCGCGACGGAGTCAGTCCCCGGCGAGATTTTTTCGGCTTCGCGACCGAGTTCCTCACGAAACGCTGGATCCGCGAGCAGCGTGTCGCTGGAAATTCGATGGCGATCCATCACCACGCGAGCGGCGATTTCGGCGATCGGAACGATCGATTCGTCGACGGGGATGCCGCGGCGGGTCGCCTTGGATGTCAACTTTCCTGATTTGCGTAATTGCAAAAGCGCTAGCAGCGCAGCTCGCTCAAAACCATCGGCCCGCGGATCGCTTCCTGAAAGCTCCGATAGAAAGCGGCTCCTCAGATCATCCTGGATCATTACTTCGTCGGCACTGAAGCCGGCGGAGGCGACCGTGAATGCGGCATCGATCTCTGCTTTTGAAAAATCGTGCCCCGTCGCTGGCGTCGCGACCAGCACGAACGCGACAGGAATCAGCGCGAACCAAGCCACCTTTGTGAGTGGGCGGGTTGACGGTAAGTTCTTGGTGGACATTTTTGTTCGGTGCGGGGGGGGGTGATTGTGAACTTCCCAATCGCCAACTTTCATTTCCCTTCAGCCTATCACAGCCATGCGAATCGTTCTCTGTTTTCCGGTGACTGAAAAACATATCCAGCAGATCGAATCTGCGGCGCCCGATGCGGAGATCGTCAACGCAGGACAGGAACGGATCGACGAGTTATTGCCCACCGCCGACATCTTTATCGGACATGCCAAGGTGCCGGTCGATTGGGACCGCGTGCTCAAAGCGAACCGGTTACAGTGGATCCAATCCTCTGCGGCGGGATTGGATCATTGCTTGGTTCCCGGTGTGATCGATTCCGATATCCCGGTCAGCAGCGCGTCGGGACTATTCGCACCCCAGGTGGCCGAGCAAACCTTTTCGCTACTGTTTGGTCTGCTACGGTCGCTGCCGATGTTTTTTCGTGCCGAGTCGAAACGCGATTTCACGCGGTTGCCTACGGACGATTTGCGAGGCAAGACAATCGGAATTGTCGGCTTGGGTGGCAACGGCCGGATGATCTCGCGAGTGCTCGCTCCGTGGGATGTCCGCATCGTCGCCACCGATTTCTACCCGGTCGACAAACCCGACGAGGTGGACGAGTTGTTGCCGGCCGATCAGCTGGACGAACTATTGGCGGTCAGCGATATCGTGATCTTGACGCTGCCGCTGAACGCGGGCACCCAAGGGCTGTTCGACCAAGAGCGAATCAGCAAGATGCGACCGGGCAGCTATCTGATCAACGTCGCGCGAGGGAGCGTGGTGGTCGAATCAGCGCTCGTCGACGCGTTAGCGAGCGGTCACCTTGCCGGTGCGGGATTGGATGTGACCGAGGTCGAACCGTTGGCCGAATCGAGTTTGTTGTGGGACGATCCCAAAGTCATCATCACACCCCATGTTGGGGCGCAGTCCTATCGACGTGTCGATGACACGGTCGATCTGGCATGCGTCAACCTGAAACGTTTCCAACAAGGCAAACCGCCGTACAATCGAGTCGACAAACGACTTGGGTTCCCGCATCCGTCGGTGGTGTGGCGAGGAGAAACCGAGTGAGCAGTCCACGCGAAGGCAAAGAATGCCAAGCGGTGATTCACAACGAGAACGCCAAGGAATCGGGTCGGTATGGAAGTGGGCCGATCGCGCTTCCGGACGAGAGCGCCGAGGATTTTGTGGCCGAATTCAACCGCGTCTACGCATCGATTGGTTGGACGATCGAAAGGTTGGCGGGCGAACAGGCCGAAAGGCTAGACGATTCAAAACAAGATGCGTCCTAGTGCATCATCTAACGTAGTGGACGAGGCAACGAGTCCTTTTCATTCGCTGAGCGTAAGAAACTCGTCGCCTCGTCCACACCCTCACATAAAACCGAGTCAAAGGACGATTGGTTTTTCAGGGCTCAAGATTCGAGTCGCTCGAAGCGGAAGTCGTGCGTGACTTTCGTTGCATGTGACAGCTGATCCGAAACACGCACGCGAGTTCCGTGTGCTTTAAAATGACGCGGTAATGCAGCATTCCGACGGAAGGTTGCTTCCGTACAGACATATAAAAATCCTCGACGGCTTTCGTGGCAGCCGCCGAGGATTTCGTTTTTTCTTAGCATGACTAGGGGGGACGTTGCGTTATCGGATGGGATGCAACGGCTAGTCGATCATTCTATCTTGTCGACTCGGTTGGACTACCAACCAGCGCCACAGCTAGGCTCTGCACATCCGCAAGGAGCAGGTGCAACTTCGCAACCGCAAGTTGGACCAGCGTCACAGCAGTTGTGGTGCTTGTGGAACAGACCCTTCAAGAATCCTTTGACCTTTTCGCCACAGGTTGGGCCACATTGTTGTGGGCAAGCTGGCTCGCAACCGCAAGCTGGCTCGATGACTTCGCAACCGCAAGCTGGCTCGACGCACGAGTCACAACCGTGGTGCTTGTGGAACAAGCGTGACAGAAGACCTGGCTTAGCGATTCCGCAACCGCTGTCGCAGCAAGGCTCGGCTCCGCAAGTTGGCTCAACAGCACAACCGCAAGCAACAGGGGCTTCGCATCCGCATGCGGGCTCTACGTCACAACAGCTGTCACAGCCCTTGTTACAAAGTTTGTCGAACAGGCCGAATGCACTTGCATTGACCGAGGAGCTAGCGACGAAGGCAACGGCTAGCAAAGCGGGAATGAATACACGACGCATCGTGGTTATCTCCAAAAGTTTTTTTTAGGTATGGGAAGGTTGAGCTAGCACTGCCGCGTTAGGGCCAAGCCGATCAAAGCGAGCGACTTGTAGTAGTGCGTAACCCTGATCAACGGAAGTCAGACACAGCGAACCACGTTGACTTGTGATACGACAGAGCTAGCGAGAGTGAAGCGGCTTGGCGTTTCCCTCTCACACAATGAAGTATCGACGCGAATAGCGGATCAGCAGACAAGTTCCCCTCAGAATCTCGATCCTGCTAGCATTTTGGTTGGGGACGTATTGGTGGTAGCAGTTGACGGGGAAAAAGGGCCGCAGGATCGGCATGAATTCCCGTAAAACGCTTCGCAGATGGGGCTATGCATCCCCCGAAAAACGCAGCAGTAGCGAACGTCGCCAAGACTTTCGGCCACCAAGGGGCGACGTAGCGAAAGCCAGCAAGACTTTCGGCCGCCAAGGGGCGAAGCGGTAACCGGACGAAACTCTCGACGTGTTCCGCTACCCTCAAAACAACGCTCGCCAAGACATTAAACGGTTTGCCAAGGCAAACGGCAAACACCCCATTGGCCATGGTTCTCGTCCACCGCGACCTCGATCCAACTGAGCGCGGCACCGAATTTTTCGCGAGTCGCTTCCCTCACTCGCTCGGCGATCACGCGAGCGATCTCTTCGGCCGTGGTGTTCACGACAGGCAAGATCACGCAGTCCTCGTTGGGAAACACCCAGCGGCGATCGCGAAACCGGGCAGTGGTTTCCTTCGCATCGCTGGTGACTTTGATCTCCGCATGATGCTCGGGAAGAAGAATGTGATGATCTAATAAAGTTGTCTGAGCCAGCACGGCATCACGCAGCGCAATAAAGTCGACAACGTATCGGTTCTCGTCGAGCGGCCCTTCGACGCTAGCGCGGACCGCATAGTTATGGCCGTGGATCCGTTCGCAAATGTCACCAGCAAAGGTAATAAAGTGAGCCGCCGAAAAAACGAACTGCTCTTTGGTCACGTCAACGCGGAAAGTGGCTTGGGACATGCTGGGATCTAATGTTGTGTAAAGGAGAAGTAGGCGAGTTTCATGGCATTGGGATAGTGCTCGATTGCCAGAGCTTTGCGCTTGTTGTGATTATTCGTTGCGCCGGCTTCCTGCCACCTCTCCCCCGACTTCGTCGGCGGAGAGGTAACTGCAGTTTCGGCCGTAAGAAAAAGTCGCCTCCAATATCCGACGACAACACCAAAGTTTTAGCAGTCCACCTAAGCCCTTACTAATAATACGAATAGCGCGGCGGCAATCAGATCGGCGGTCGTGCCTGGATTTAACCGATTACCATCGCTTCGAAGATAGGTGTCAAATTCTGCAACTGCGCCGCTGTCGCGTTTGTCCAATTTGCTCGCCCGCTGCTGAACCGCCTTGGCAATCTCCCAACCACATTTTCGAGCGATCAAGGTATCGGGGTGATCGGCGAGGAGGTCAATGTGGGCGTCCGCAATCCCCCCCAACACGCTCCCGCTCTCTGTGATCGCTCTATCGACAAGCGGAACGACCCGATCGAATAAGTCTTTGAATCCGTTGGCATACTGATAAGCCACTAAGTCTCGCTCGGCCGCCAAACGCATGGCGGCGATCATGTCGCCTCTGGAAGTGGCGGCGTCGCGAACGTCCATCTCTTGGGTCGTACCAAGTCCGCCGGCGGAGGCAGACCGAATCGCTTCGAAAATGCACGCTGCATCGTCTTGGTTTTGCCCCTCCAACAGCGCGGCGACACCGGGCTGGAGATCCGAATGGATGTCTCGATGAGCGACCTCGGCGATCGGACCGATCAACAGCAGGATGCCAAGATTGACATTCGAGCCGATGGAAAGTCTCGTCTGCCGAACCGCCCCGAGCACACTTTCGCTGAAATGGCGGCCCGGCATCGCAAATGCTTCTGCGGCAATCTCGGCAGCAACGATGAAGTCGCCGAAGTGCAAATTGCCAAACGAGCGACCGGGAAAGACATTCCCTGCCTTGGGGGCCGTCGCCTCCAACACGCAGGCCCAGCGAACGGCGTCGCCAACCGACCGGACTTGGAATCGCAATGTATCTAATGGATCAGCGGACATCGCCATCTCGTTGCTGCTGCGGTACCGCATTTGCCGCCGGATCAGGGCCAGGCATTTCGGCTTGCAAGAACTCTGCCATCGCCGCGATCACCTCCTCGTTCGCATCTTCGATCACGTAATGACCTGCGTCAGCAATTTCGACCGCCTTGGCTTGAGGCCAAACCTGTTGAAAACGACGCAAGCATTCTGGACGGAAGCACCAATCTTTCATCCCCCACACCAACAGCGAGGGGACCGACGCCAGCGATGGCAGATCCGATTCGAGCTGGCGAAGCGTTGCCATCGTGGGATGCTTGCTGGTCAGCGGAATGTCGCGAACGAAGGCATCGTTGGCGACACGGTTGGTCCATGAGTTGTAAGGGGCCAACAGACCGCGTACCGCGTCCTTGGGCAGCGAGTTCCGCGACATCGCCATGGTGATCGCGGCACCGGCGAACGCATTCAGCCCACGCACCGCGGCGGAACCCAAAACAGGAATACGACACGCTGCAATCCGCCATGGGACATAGGGGGGCGGAAAGGCGGCTGTGTTTAAAAGAACGATCCGTGCGAGTCGGTCACGGCGTTTGAGCATCGACGTCAATCCGATCGCCCCGCCCCAGTCGTGGGCGACCAGCGTGACCCGCTTCAAGTCGAGCGCGTCGATCAAATGGACCAGATTGTCGCGGTGGTCGGCCAACCGGTAGGGGAATTGCCCTTTTTCCGCATTACGTCCGCGAACCGGTTTGTCGCTCCGACCGCAACCGAGGTGGTCGACCGCAACGACGCGGTGCGTAGGGCTGAACCGCTCGACGATGGAACGCCAGTAGAAACTCCAGGTCGGATTGCCATGCACGCACAGCAGCGTCTGCTCGCCCGCGCCTTCATCAAGAAAACGCAGGGTGTGCGATCCAATGGTCAATTCGCCTGATTGATAAGGCAACAAGTCTTCAGCAATCGATTTCATTGCCAAAGTGTCGCTCAGTTTGCCGACTTAGGGAACCACCCGTGAAACAATCGGGAAACTGCAAAGAGTGGGAGAGTGGGAGAGTGGGAGAGTGGGAGAGTGGGAGAGTGGGAGACAGGGAGTGTTGCGTTTTCACCACTCCTTAACTCCTCTTCTCCTCTTCTCCTTGCCTCCCCCTCTCCTTGTCTCCCCCTCTCTTTCCCCGCTTCCTAGCCGGCGACCTTCAGTCGCGGCGGTTGTCCGGCATCGGCCAGGATGGCGCGAAGGCGTTCAAATTCGTCGGGATCCGAGAAGTGCAGTGTGATTTTGCCACGACCGCGAGCCGAGCTTTTGATTTCGACCTTGGTACCAAAGATCATTCGCATCTCTTGCTGCATCGATTCAATCTGTGGCGAAACCGATTTGCGTTTTTGCCGAGTCGCGTTGACGATTTTCTTGCCGGTCTCGGCGTCCTCTTCGGCCTTCAGCAATTCAGCGACGTGCGTCTCGGTCGCGCGTACACTCCAGCTGTCTTCCATAATTTTGCCAGCGGTACGAATTTGAACCTCCTCGTCACCGATCGGCAGCAGGGCACGTGCATGGCCGGCACTGATTTCGCCCGCCTGCAGCAGGTCCAAGATCGCCTCGGGGAGCTCTAGCAGTCGCATCAAGTTAGCGATCGTGCTGCGGTCAATGCTCAAGCGACGAGCCAGGTCGTCCTGTTTGCATTTGTGCTCGTCGATGTAGCGTTTGAAAGACAACGCCTTTTCGATTGGGTTCAGGTCTTTGCGTTGCAAGTTTTCGATGATCGCCAATTCGGCGACCAAGCGATCATCGGCCTCGCGGACCTCCGCCCGGATCGTTTTCAATCCGGCGTGAATCGTAGCACGCAGACGGCGTTCGCCACTGATCAGCTGGTATTTGCCATCGACGATGCGAACCAGCACGGGTTGCAATTGCTGATGGTTCTTGATGCTTTCGGCAAGCGACGCGATCTCGTCGGGATTGAATTCCCGTCGAGGCTGGAACGGGTTGTTCTGGATCTCGTCGACTTTGAGTTCGAGCGATTGGATCTTCGATCCGCCGCCCTTCTTTTCGCTGCCCCCGCCACTATCGCCACCGCCTAAATCGGAGGCCTCATGGATGGGATTGCCATCTTCGTCCAGTGGCGTGCCCAATAGCGCGGCGAGCCCTTTACCTAAACGTCGATCCTTCGTTGTTGCACTAGTCACGCTCGAGCACCTCCATGCACAGCTGGGTATAAGCAAACGCGCCGCGGGATCGCGGTGCATACTCAAACACGGTTTGGCCGTGGCTCGGGGCTTCGCTCAGCGAAACGTCTCGAGGCACGACACTGTCAAACACGATGTCGCCAAAGAAGTCTCGTACTTCTTCGTCAACCTCGCGGGTCAGTTCTAGGTAGGGATCATACATAGTTAATAGGATCCCACCAAAGGTCAGTCTGCCGTCCGTGGCAACGATGACCTTCTTTATTGTTTGGATTAGTTGAGTCAGACCTTCCATCGCAAAGTATTCGCATTGGATTGGCATCAACACCTCGGTGCTGGCCGTCAACGCGGTCTGAGTCAATGGGCCTACGCTGGGCGGACAGTCGACCAAGATAAAGTCGTATTGATCGATGATCGAATCGAGATGTTTGCGAACCTGCGATGTTTCGGTCTCGCCGGCATCCGCCAAACGATCGACATCTTGCAAAGTGCGGCTGCCACGCAAAATCGAGAGGTTCGCGACCTCGGTTTCGACAATCTTGCTGTCGATCGGTTCCGGGTTGATGATGGCGTGGCCATCGGACGGCTCCAAACCGAGCGAACCGGTGGCATTACATTGGGGATCCAGGTCGACCAACAACGCTCGTTGTCCGGACATTGCTAATGCAGCCGAAAGGTTCACGGCCGTGGTTGTCTTGCCCACGCCTCCCTTTTGATTGACCACGCAAAGAATCCTTCCCACGGTGTCCACATTCCTATTCGAGACTGGCCGCGTTTCATTAGCGGCAAGAATGAACAGTACGCGAAATGTTTCCGGTGAAACAAGTCTGGTTTCACAAGAAACTGGCGTTGACTCCGCTAGGCAATTCTGTATTCAGGGTGAGGTAGTGGATCTTGCTAAACATCTGCTGCATGGGGATCTTTAGCAAGATCCACTACCACGCAGTAATGAGAGGCGGGTCCTCCGCAACCAAACGAAAAAAGCCCAGGACGTTTAATCCTGGGCTTCGTTAGTATTCATGCGTTGCTGCGAGCGAGCGACTTACTTGATTTGGCCGCCATTGGGGTTTGCAGCTTGCTGAGCTTCGGGTTCCGCGTTCGGGTTGAACGTATCGCGGAAGATCGTCCAGTCCGCTGGTGGGCGTTCTTGGATGAAGTTGTCCATGAAGTTGGCGATCGCATTGCCAACGCCGTTTCGCTTCATATCAACAAATTCATAATGGTCCCACTTCGGTGCGTTCTGAGCGTGGAAGTTTGGAGCGTACATGATCAAGGCTTGCGGGAGGAAGGTTTCCTTCTCTAATGCGATTTGCACCATCTTGTACTGGGCACGATCGTCTTGTCGCTTGGGCCAAGCTTCGATCAGGACAATCTTGTCGTTCGGGGCGGCGACTTGGCGAACCCAGTAGCGACGTTGGATTTCAGCGGCATCCAAGTTGAAGACGAAGGGCAGCGGGCTGTTGAAGATCTGTTGCCCTTGCATGTCTGCGGGCAGGTCTTGGATCTTGCATTGCTTCTGGCTGCGATCCATTTCGATCAACTGCTTGCCATTGCACACCCAATGTTCGCCAAACAGGCCGGCCTGAGGTTCATAGATAGGCTTGCCTTCTTTCTCACCTTTGTAGAAGACCAGCGAATCGACTCGAAAGACGCCCTTGTCGGGTGCTGCGTACTTGATCACGCCATCGGCGCGAGTCGCATGCCGGCCAACTGGGGCGGCCAGGTTGTCGTAGTGCCAACGCTGGAACTTGCAATCGAGCGTACGAGTCCCTTGGCTCTGTTGTTGCCAAGCAAGCAGCAGTTGTTGCAATTGAGCTTGTTGAGCCGCGTTCAGCGGAGCAAATGGCTGAGCTGATTGCGTGGGAGCCGCCGTACTGGCTGGCGTTTGCTGGCGAGCGACTTGAGCTTGCGCCGCTCTGCCGCCGTCCTGCGCGTAAGAGGGCGCGGTTTGCTGAGCCAGTGCAGAATGGAAATTGGTTGCCAAAGTGACGGCCAGTGCCGCAGCAAGCAGCTTTGTCCAGTGTGGTCGCATCATCCGTGACGCCTGTTTGATAAAAGTCGTGATACTCGGGCCTCGACCATTTCCATATGGTCCGATTCGCCGAGTCGACTTTAACAAGCATCCCACCCGTGGCGAAAGAGAGAATCACAAAAGTTTTCGCCAGACAGCTTCAACGTTCGCTTGCCCGATCGAAAAGTCGTTGATCGCTCCCGCGATCAAAGCGGACGGCAGACTGGAGGTCCCGATTCATTGACCGTGGCCAGACGTTTAATGTACGCATCGCTTTGTACGCATCGCTTTTTTAGAGCAGGCTCCATTCGCTGCGCCGAAGACGACCGGCAAGTCCGCATCTACTCAGCCGTCGCACGCCACCACGGATTGTTCTTGTCCCAGACCTCTTCGGGCATCGCCTCGCCAGAATCAGCTTCGCCCGATTCGGTCCACTCGCTGCGAGCGACCGAGGCGAGTTTTTCCTCGGAAGAGACAAGTTGACGCGATGGCTCGCGCTCGAACCATGCCCACTGGATCGACGGTTCTGGATCCGAGTAGTCGATTTCATCGTCGATGTATTCAGGTTCGATGACGATCGACTTGACGCGTTTGGGTTCGGGGCGTCGTGGCTGTGGCTTGGGTTCCGGTTTCGGAGGCTCGGGCTTTACCGGTTCGGGATTTACCGGTTCGGGGCGAACGGCTTCGACGACCGGCTCGGGCTT
>NZ_JBFHFD010000174.1:0-14176 GCF_041583735.1 Novipirellula sp. | reverse complement strand
ACTGTCCCTCCTCTTAGCAAGCTAATTGGAGTTCTCGTACGACTTGCATGCCTAATCCACGCCGCCAACGTTCATTCTGAGCCAGGATCAAACCCTTCAATTTTGTATTGATTCACCAGTCAGCAAGCTGACCGGGAGAAAGCAAATTAAACCGAAAGCTGATTCTGCTCTGAGGGCCTCGGTAAAGACCCTCAGCGATTCGCCATTTGTTTTTACACTTGCAACAAAGCCGAAGCTTCTGTTAACAAGCACAAAGAGCAACCTCGCACTGCTGAACTCAACAGAATAATCATCACCAAATTGTCAAAGATCTATGTGCCCGACTGGCGGGCTTGTCTCCGGCGAAGCTTAGCGTCTTGACGCTCGGCTCACAAGAGCAGTTTTTCATTTTGTTTTCACAAAACTTACTGAGTGAAAGTTTGCTTTGCAGGAATCACTTAAAGTGTTTGCCGTGCTAGGTTTGCTTTCGTTCAAGGCTCGGTATCTTAGAGTCTTGAAGCGGCCAGTCAACCGCAGTTTTCAAAAAAAGTTGTTGAAGACTTCTTTTGATTTTCACTTGAATTTGAACCGTTGGCCCGGAGGCTTTTTTGTCCCTGTGACTCGCGTTGCTGCGTGTCACGTTTCAAGTGAGGCGGGAAGATATAGGGCTTTGCTGATGATGGCAATAGCCTTTTACCGTTTTCCGTAGAATTCTTTTCGTCTTCTTCATGCTGTCATCATCAGACTGTCGTTTGACTGCGGTATTACCGCTAAAACTGGCATCTCTTCACATTGCGGTTTTTCCCCGCTGACGCGGACATTTTGGTTTGACGGCATCGGTTTGTGTCCTGCGTTGCTTGGCAATCACCAGCACCGCGACGCGCGTGTGTCGTTTTCTCTACCGCGTGCTTGTTGAATTCTGGTCCAACAGCAACGTGTTTGAGACGTTGTTGCCAAAATCTCCAAAACGCTGAAATGTCCAGACGATCTGCTTCGTCGCGCGGTCGACCTCAACGAGCTGAGGTTGGTTCGGGCCCGCATGGCAATTTCCAAGCACGATGTTGCCGTTCTCAAGTAACTCGAGCGTGGTAACCCAAGCCAAGCGAATCGACGGCAAATCGTTTTGGTGGATCTGCCACACGATTTCTTTCTCGGGCGTCACCTCAATCACGCTGTGCCCATTGCCGGTGGCAATCAAGGTATTTCCGTTGGGGCGACGGATCGCCGCAAACAAGCGATTGCCAAATGCCTCGGGACCGTGCCCCCCTTTAGCCTGCTTAGCAAACATCGGAACCTTGTATTCCCAAATGACCTTGCCGGTATCGCCATCGTATTCGCGTGCTGTTCCATCGGCTTCGTGAGCCACCAAGTAATTTCCGTTCTCGAGTCGGCGAACGAGTCGAGTATCGGTATGCGGATTGGGATGGTCGACAACGAGCGGAATTGTCTTGAGCAGATTTCCCTCACGATCGATCTCGATAATGCGAGCGGGGCCGGATTCGGCCACCATGATTCGATCGGGAGCGACCATTTGAGCCGCATGAATTTCGATGCGTTTGCCCTGATTGCCGTTGGATTTGCCGGCGTTGTACTGCCAAACGATTTGCTTCGTTTTGGGATTGATCTCGACCACCTTGTCGGTGTCTTTGAGTGTCAAGTAGTTGCCGTTGGGCAAAACGTGCAAATCATGAATGCCACCCCATGGCATTTCCCAGCTGATTTGCCCGTCGGGCTCGACAACGGCAAGTTTGCCGTTGCCTTGAATCAGCACGCGATGTTGGATTGACGTCTCCGCTGCGGAAGCAGAGTGGGGGCGGGCCGATAGGGTCACGAAGAAAAAGAGAAGGGTTGCCAACGAGGCAACAAATCGATGTGGCATAGTGGGGTTCCTGGTTTGGTGGGTAATAACCAAACCAGGATACCCCATCGATGTCCCGTGTGCGGGAATTTGCACCCGCTCGTTCTCGCAAATTGACGACTTGATACCGCTGCAGCGTTAAGTCGCAGCGTTCGAGGTGGGGGCCCCTGAAGTCGATAGACATTTCGCGATCTGGCGAACCGCTTGACGGAGCCGCTGCTCGTTTTCAACCAGTGACATCCGCAAAAAGCCTTCACCAGCGTTGCCGAATCCGCTTCCAGGGCTGACCGCGACGTTACCCTCTTCGAGCAATTTCATGGCAAAGTCCATCGTGCTCATCTTGCTTTTCCAAGGTTCAGGGACCTCTGCCCAGACGAACATACCGGCCTTGGGCGGCGTTAGGTTCCATCCCAGTCGTCTCAGTCCGCTGACCAGCACATCGCGACGCCCTTGATAGATCATCGATTGTTTCTCGACGCTCGCCTCGGTTTCTCGCAGCGCTACGATGGCCGCGATTTGAATGGCTTGGAACATTCCGTAGTCGTAGTAGCCCTTGATGGTTCCGAGTCCTCGGATCATTTCAGAATTTCCGGCACAGAATCCGACTCGCCAACCCGCCATGTTGTAGCCCTTGCTCATGGTGGTGAACTCGACGCCCACGTCCTTGGCCCCCGGAGCACTCAAGAAACTCGGCGGTTGATAGCCGTCAAACGCGACGTCGGCGTAAGCAAAGTCGTGAATGACCATGAACTTGTATTTCTTGGCCAGCCGCACGACTTCGACAAAGAAATCAGGCTCAATCACCGCCGACGAGGGATTGTGTGGGTAATTGACGATCAAAACTTTGGGCTTGGGGGCCATGTGTTCGCAGGTATACGCGACGTTGCGCAAAAAGCGATCGGGATCAGCCACGTCCAACGCGACAACGTTGCCGCTCGCCAAAATGACGCCGTACATGTGGACGGGAAAATAAGGCGAGGGGATCATGGCGGTGTCACCCGGTCCCATCAGCGCCAAACACATATGCGAAAAGCCCTCTTTGCTGTCGAGACAGGCGATGATTTCCGAGTCAGGGTCAAGCCGCACGCCGTATTGACGGTTGTACTTGCTCGCAACTTCTTTGCGTAAATTCGCAATCCCATTGGACTTGCTGTAACCGTGGTTGCCGGGATCCGAGGCGGCGTCATGCAGTTTTTGGATCACGGTCGGGTCCGGCGGATCGGACGGATTGCCCATGCCAAGATCGATCACGTCATCGCCCGCACGTCGTTTTTGATAGAGCGAATTGTTGATTCGCCCGAACATGTAGGGAGGAAGTCGGTCGACGCGGGAGGCAAATTTCACCTCAAACGGTTCCGGAACAGGATCGGTCGTCAACGGTGCAATTGCGGGAGCATCAATGTTGGGCGTATCAGCGTCAAAAGGTTGACTCATGTCATTCAAGCCAAAAGGTATGGTCGGATCGGAAAATCAAAACCAAGTGGAAGGTCCGGCGGACCGTCCGGGGTGGTTTAGAGGTATTGTCGACCAGACACCGGCAATCGCCCAGGGGTTATCGGTTCGTTGCACCAAGAAATGAGGCAAGCTGAAGCCAAAAGAGTGGAGTCTAGGCCTTTTTCTGCGGCTTGCAGTTGCTCTGAATCCATAAAAAAAGCCCCACCATGACGGCGGGGCTTCGATTGACGCTTGTTTTTCACAGGCGTGTTTGTCTCTTTTTTCGCGACGCTCTGTCGTCGAACGGCACTATTTCTTTTCAGCTTGAGGCACTTTTGCCATCTTAGGTAGTTCTTTGGCCGCAGCAAAGAAATTGTCGATCTCTGCCGACGACTTCAGTTCATCGAAGCGGACGGTCATCGCCAAGTTCAGCTTCTTCTCTGACAAATCTCGTACCAATTCGGTGCGGACGTCGCCGAGTTGTTTGACGACCGGTTCGGTGTAACCCTGGCATCGCATGATGATGTATTTGTCACCGGTGACGACAATGCCGCTGAGATCACCTGGTTTCATCGCAAACGCTTCGCGTTCGATCGCGAGTTGACCGCCATGTTTGCGAATCGGAGGGACTTTGCCCATGTTGCTCGCGGAAACCGGTTCAATGCTGTACTGTTCCGCCAATTTTCCAAAGAAGGCTTCGTTCGGGTTGTCACGCGCCATTTCCCACACTTTTTGGGCACTGCGTTGATCCGCTAACACAATCGCTAGGACTTCGACACGAGGTCCGTAGGATGATTCGAATCCTTGCTGAATGTCTTGTTCATTGAGCGAAACAGAGTCTTCGACAAGCTTTTTCAGTGCCACGCTCGGCCATACCGCATCGCGAACATATAGGTCTTGAGTGGTCGTTCCATCAGATGTCACCGATTGCAACCAAGCTTTGACGTCAGGTTGGCCATCGGCGGTGACGAAACCAAAACTAGTCGCTGCGCGTTGGATCTCTTGTTGTAGATCGACGTCGCCGACCTGTTTGTTGGCTTTCTTGAGGGCTTGGGCGAGCAATTTGCGATTGATTTCCCCTTCGAGCACTTCGCTTCCGTGACGTTTGGTGCATTCCGCTGCAACCGCCGCTAAGCTTACCTGTTGGCCATTGATGATCGCTGCCACGCCAGGATATTGCTGGGATTTCTCGGCATCGCCTAAAACCGTGACCACTTGAGCTTCGGCTTGCAGTTGAGCAAACAGATCCGTTGCAGCACCTCGCATTTTTTCATCACGAATGCGGTCGTTGATTTGAGCCCGGATACTTGGCATCGCTTGAGGCGAAGGCGTGGTCGCAGGTAGACGACGTACCGCTTGCAGGAAAATCCATTGATCACCGAGTTGCAATACAGGTGAAATTTCGTTGTCTTGCAAAGCGAACGCCGCTTCTTCCAAGCGAGTGTCACCGGTGTAACGGCGAATCGGAGGAATTAGCCCCCCCACACTTGCACTCGCTTCGTCTTCGCTGCGTTCTTTGGCCAGCGCGGCAAATTGATCGGGAGCGGCAACCGCTTTTTGACGCAACAATTCAGCGTCGGATTTGCTTGCCATCATGATCAGACGACATTTTACCGCTTCGCCAAATTGCGCAATGAATGCCTTATTGAATTCTTCGTCAGTCACTTGCACGCGATCGGCAACCAAGCGACGAAGCGCCAACATCGGCCACACGATTTCGCGACTGTATTGATCGGGTTGGATATCGCGTTCTTCCTGCAACAATTGCAAGTAAGCTTGCATGGATAGCCCAAACTTGGAGGCAATGCGATTGATCTCTTCGCGAACTTCCGTCGACGTCACCTCGATTCCGTGCGTTTTACACGCCTGCAAAATCAAATGGCGGTTGACCATGTTTTCGAGAACGTCTTTGCCATAGCGGCGCAACGATTCTTCGTTAAGTGTTTTGCGAGTGATCGGATCCGCATTGACGACCGCGACGACATCGTTCGCCGTGTCCTGAGCCGCCAGGGGATGGCTAATCAATGTCGGGGTGATGCTCAGCAATAGGGTCAGGTAGAGGCCGACGCGAAGCAGCGAACTCATCCACTGCTTGAGTTGATGGGATGTTAGAGGCATGGCGGTCACTCCTTTGAACCGACTGTGATCGTTGACGTCGCCGAGAAATAAAACGTGAGCAGCACACAACTGCATTCTCAAGCGATAGTGCCTTCGAGCCCAACATAGGAAAAATTCCTATTTCGACTCAAGACGAAAAGTTTTGCTGCCGGGGCTGTCCAATCGAGGGTGGATTGCACGCGATCTGATCTACAAACGATTTGTAATTCCTACCCAAGCATCGCCACCACAAGTTGCGGCGAAACTGCTTTGGGTTTCTCTAAGTTGTTTTAGGTAAACGGTTTGTGTTTAGATGGGGTGTTTTTTTTAAGTTTTGGCACAGCTCGTGCAATATCCCTTTTTCGTTGCCAAGACGGATCTGCTTAGGACACGGAACGGCAGCAACCCACTTTTATCTCGACGACGAATACAAACGCAAAGGACACTGCCATGTTGGTTTTAACTCGCAAACTTGACGAAAAGATTCAAATCGGCAACGACATCACCATCACCCTGGTTCGAGTCCAAGGAAACACGGTGCGAATCGGCATCGAAGCTCCACGCGACATTCGAGTGATTCGTGCTGAATTGGAAGCGTTGGATCAAACGCACGAAGTCGACGAGAACTCGTTGAGTGATCGGGAAGAAGCCTTCGCTCACCCCACCACGGTCACCGGCCGCTCAAAAAAGCACGTTGCCCAACGACGTGATCAATCTGCAGAAAAGCCCGCTGCAGAAAAGCCTGTTGCAAATAAGCCCGCCACCGCGAAAACTTCCGTCGCGGCGGCTAATCGTGTGGGAGCGTTGTCAGGCCAAGTCTATATGACTCGAGTGCCCGTCAGCGGTAATACCGTGCGTAAAAACGCGGCGCCCCTGGCGGCGTTCTTGCCAACCGATGTGAATGTGGGGATCGCTCAATGAGCCGAGGTGCCGATCCGGCAAAAGGGCCCGCGGTGGGACTCAGCCAGTTAACGTCGATAGGCGTCCGCGGCATGCACAGACGGTTCGCTTGGGCCCGTGGCAATGCGATCATGGGCATCGATATCTTGAAGATGTTCGAGCAAGATACGGCGAACTTCGAAAATCGCTTTTCCCGTCATATGAATGTGAGTGTGCTCGGCATCGACCGTGATTTCGCTTTCCACGTCGTCCATATGAGCACTGGCGTATTCCACGACACCATCATTTTTACGAGACTTGGGACCAAACAGCGGCGGTTTTTCTAAGACACCGATGATGTTGTGAAATTTGACGTTCGGCGACTTCTTTGCACGCAACATGACGGGGAAGATCGGTGATTTTGGCGATAGCGAGTCGACGGCATTGACGGCGGTTAACAGCTTCGTATCGCGAAAAAAGTCGGGGTTTTCACGTGTCAAACGCTGGCCTGTCGAGACGAACATCTGAGGCAGTTTGATGAATTTGCGGGCCAACCACTGCGTGTAATCGTTGGAAAAATCGCTGCCGCGGTGCGGGGTTCCAATCGTGATCACACGCCCCACCGACTGATTGGGTTTGAAGTAGAGCGTGCTGACCAACTTGACGCGGTCCTCTTGCGCGCCTTTCAACTTGTCCGCAGGCTGGTCGCTAACGATCTTCCAAAAATCGTCACCACTATCCATCGTCTGCAAACGGCTAACGAGTCCGCCCATGCTATGCCCGACCAACACCATGTTGTCGACCGCTTGGTCGCGATGACTGGGATCAAACGAACCTCGCATGGCTGCTAAGTCGGCACGCAGTTGCTGCGCACTAATCCAAAAAGGTTGGCCGGATGGATAGAGGTAGAACCAGAATTGGTATCGCTCGCGGATCTCGGGAAAGCTGCGGAGGTCATTAAACATGTCCATCCATGTCAGCGGACTTGACCACAGTCCATGCACCATCAAAACCGGGATGCGATCGGGGTCGTACGGTTCGAGCATATAGATGCCTCGCCGTTCTTGAGAACCATCGGGATCAAGCAAGCCTTCGGTCGCGTGATTGCGTTTGCGAAATTCAGGACTGTCGAGGAAATAGGCCAGCGGTGTCGTCAGATCGGTTTCCAGCGGGACCCACTGGTTGGCGATTTCGATTTGGTTGGCTTCCAGCGGATCAAAGAATTCGAGCACGCAGGTCGTCGATTCGCCCGCGCGTTTGCCCGATGTGCCAGATTCTGACGTGCCAGCGGAGCAACGCATCATTGCCGAAACAGCATAGCTCAGCCCCGACGGGTAATAGCGTTCCCGCGAATCGTTTTTGTTGGCGGGTTTTCGCACCGCGATCAGCGGAACGCCTAGCCCGTAGGTGGTGTGCCGATTGTTGAGCGTCTCGATATCAAAGTCGCTGACAAACTCGTAACGGTCAAACTCCTCCGGTTTCCATTTGCCTCGCATTTCGGTGCGGACGATGAATTCGCGATCCGGAGTGGAAATCGTGTACGTGCTGCCAGGTTCGATGCGATGTTCGCTGCACAGGATTCGCAGCGTGTCTTCGAGCGATTCGTTGTACAGATCGCACGCCGCACGGAATTGAGGATCAAATGCGTTGCGAGTGATTTGCAGATCGTCGCTGAACAGGTAATCGTAGGAATTCGTTAACGCAATTCCGTAGTGATTCAGCGCGTGCAGCAGATCACCGCTGCGCTCCGCCTTTTTGCCCTCGACGTACGAAAGTTCGCTTAGGGCGTACACTAATTCGGAGTCAGGCGACTCGTTGATCGCTTGCCGGATTTTGACAAAGCATTTGTTGTGATCGGCCGCATATTGGTCTTCCAACCCAAACCGATTCAACGTGTGCCACGTTCGCTCGCTGATCTCAGGGCCGCGGAATGTCACCAATTTTAGATTGGTGGCGAGCGGGTTTTCGCGAATTGAACGGTTCGAAACGTAACGGGTGGACGTGCACCCCGCCCCGAAACCCAGCAGCGTTAGCAAGAAAAGAAGGCACACGCCGTGAGCGTTGATGAGCCGATTCGTCGCAAGAAAACTCAACGCGAAAGAGCGCGCGGCGGCCGATTTCGCATCCCTGTGGGTGCGAAAGTCGTGGGTCACGCATTCCGTTGCGAGCAATTGCGGCATTCCGATCCATCGTCCTGACGTGGCAAGACCGCTAAGTTGGAGGTATTCAAAGCAATGATGCCCAACGTTAGAAACGTTGGGCATTCGCTGTCAACCTTAGCTTGCTTCCTATTGGAAACCGCCACCACCGAGGCCACCACCGACCCCGCCGCCAGCATCGGTTCCGCCTTCGCCATCGACGAAGTTAAACGTTCGCACGTCACCGACTTGCGAGAAGGTGGGCACGGGGCTAATTCGCACGTAACGACGATCTGCCGAGATGATTGCGAGTCCCGAAACCGAAGCACCCTCGGGAAGCTGGGTGATTTCAGGTCGGAAACCGACCGCGCCACGATTGAAACGACCTAGGCCACCCAGGTTGCCACCACCTCCTATGACGCCACCGCCACCCACGCTGCCGCCGGTCAATGACTGCACGTCATTGAACAAGTTTTGCAAAACTTGGGCTGCGTCAGGTCCATCGCCAGCAAATTGAGCGAGCGCTTGATGATTCATATCACGTTGAACGTCCCGCAGATGAGCGAGCTGAGCCGCAGCAACATCCTCTTTGCGTTGCCCATCTTTGACTTCAAAGACGACCATCGCATCCTGAACGCCAATCGGAATTTCTTCGCGAATGAAGCGTTGGCTTGGACGTCCGACGTCCGTGATGATTTCAACCGTCGCATTGCCAGTGGAAACGTCTCCCCAGACTCGGCGAATCAGCAATCGATATTTTCCAGTAAAACCTTTTGGACACAGGTAGGTTTCCGAAACGGTCCCCAGTTCATCGTCACCACGGCCGGGGAATGAATCGCCCAACAGCGTTCCACCGCCCGCGGACGACGGACTATCGATGGCACAAATCGTTCCCGATGGTTCTTCGACCGCTAAATCAAGATCCGCATCGCCAGTCCACGAAACACGGACGATGGCGTCATGGGAAGCGGCCAATCGCAGCGATTCGCTGAACTTCTGAGCTTCGTCGGTTCGGCCTTCGGCAATCAATTCGCTGTGGGTCGCACGCGCGACCAAGCGAGCTTGTTCGACGATCGGTTGGAATTTTTCGGGCCACGCTTGGCTCAATACCCCACTGCATGCCCACGACAATGCGTCAACGTCATTGAGTTGTTGAGCGATGCGAAGCCCCATCAAGTATGGTTCGCGTCGATAAGGATCGAGTGCGGAAATCTTTTGGCACAATTCGAGTGCCGCTGCTCCCGAGCCGACCTCTTCAAGTCGTGCGGCCACATGCAAGACCTCTTCGGGGGTCTCGGCAAAATCGACTGCCGAAAGCAGGGTGCGTTCGATCTCCTCTTTCGGAGCGTTCGTTGCTTTGAGTGCGATCGCATAGGCTTGATACATCCAAGTTTGGACATGTCCCGCTCGCATCGCTGCGGCGATGGCTTCTCGCATCTCGGCAAAACAGGCGACCGTTTGCTCGGTCTTTCCGCTCTCTTGGAATTTCAAGGCCTTGGTTGACCACTCGCCGACCGTTTCGCGAACACGTTGATCCAAGCGAGTGAGGTCTTCGGCAGAATCAATTTCGACGGTCGAGAAAAATTGGTCCCAGGCTTCCGCTTTGGATTGACCCTCGGCGACCTGAATTCGGATCGGCTTGATGTCAAAACGTGACAGCGTTTTCTTGGCGGGTTTTGCAACGGATGGGGGAGTCGCGTTTTCAGCGTTAGTTGCTGAAGGGGACGCGGTGGTTTTGTTTTGCAACGACACGTCATCGGGAACTGCGAACATACCGCCGCCTCCCATGCCGCCCATGCCGCCGCCCATACCCCCCATGCCGCCGCCCATGCCGCCGCCCATACCGCCGCCCATGCCGCCACCCATGCCGCCACCCATGCCGCCGCCCATGCCGCCGCCCATGCCGCCGCCACCGAGTTGCATGACGGGAACGACGAGGTCACCAACGGGGTAAACCTTGGTCACGAGGTTTTCTTCGGCCGCTTCTTGGGTGGTGATCTGCATCACCTCGTCCTTGATCATGTAGGTCAAGTCGAGTTCGCGAAGCATCAGCCGCATGAAAGAACGAAGCGAAACGTTTTTCAGTTCAATCGTGACAGGGCTGTCGGCGGTTAGACCAATTTCTTCCAACGCACGTCGATCAACGACGATCGGAATGTCATGGTCCGTCGCGATTTTTTGAATGGCTTCTTCAAGCGGAGTTTCCACAAAGATCTGGCTGGTTTCGTCACTGAGCGAAGCTTGAATCCGGCGCTCGGTATCGTTGTCGCCAACCAATTCGATCGCACCGTATCGCTCGATGCGGCGTCGGCTGAGCTTTTGCCATGCATCGGCTTCGGGCCAAACGACGGGTGGCTCATCCACAAACGGAATCGCCGCTTTAAGCACCAACGAGAAGGCATCGACAAAGTTGCGATCCCGCATCTCGGTGTAACGACGATCGCGAGCGTAGGTTTGTAGCCACAACGGATAGTCAATGAATTGACGTCCGGCGGTCGAGTCACGTGTGATCGTATCTCCGGCTAGACGAGCAAACGGAATCGAGACTTCGCCGTCCGCTTCCTCGTAACGGCCTTCGCCGATCAAAGCATTCATTTGCTCGGACAATGTCTTGAGCGACTGTTCGTTCCGGAAGGTTTCCTCGAGCAAACGGGTCATCGCGTTTGCGCCTTTGGCCTGTTGTTCAAGGTTGGCTTGAGCATCCAAGAAGCGAGCTTCTTTGCTGCTGGCAAGTTGGATCGCCGAGCGAACTTGACCCATCAACTCTTTGCGGACATCGGGGCTGACGTTTGCTGTCATCTCGATTCTGCCGAGCAGCGATTTCAGCGATCCGGAAACCCCTTGTGGATCGTTGATCAATTGACGACGAGCTGCCCGTAGCTGAGAGCTGACCTCGGCACGCAGACGCCCTTCGGCAAGCGATTGTTCGGCTTCGACTTGATCCAGCAACGCACCGCCCGTTTCGAGCAATTCGTCATCGCCGACGGCCGGTCCAAAGAAATTGTTGTCTCGCATCGGCGCTGCGTTGCGAGGCTGAGCGACTCGAGGTGCGGGTTGGCGTGGAGCCGCGGCAGGAGCCGCCGCTGGAGGCGTGTCCTGGATGTCCATTGGATCGTTTTCCACTGTGGCGGCCGCATCGTTGTTGCCAAACACATCGTCATCGGCAGCAGGTGCAGGGTCGCTTCCAAAAACGTCGCCGCCCTCTTCCATCGGAGCGTCACCGCCGCCAAAAAGGTCATCAAACGGCGAATCGGCGGGGTTCTGAATGATCAGTGTGTTCGCTTCTTCGGTGACCGTTTCGATCGCTTTGGCTTCAGGATTATTGGGGTCGGCTTTGAGTGCTTTTTCAGCAATCGCCTTGGCTCCACGCATGTTGCCTTGCTTGACCGCGATGTTTCCGGCGCGAACAAGGTCTTCGGCTTGGGTCGCCAATGCATGAGCGGTTTGACGCAGCATCGGCGATCCCGCCGTGGCCAACATCAGCCCTCGATTGGCGGCCGACTCGTCGACCAAACCTGGCAAAAAGGCAAAGTCAGGATGACTCGTTTCGATCTCGCCATCAATTTGGATGGCGACATTCGCCGCAGTCGTTTCGCCCATCAATTGGAACGAAACATCACCGGAGGCCATCTTCATGTGCCCCAACAAAATCGAATCACGGTCCAGACGAAGCGGTGGCAAACGGTCTTGTTGAACCGATTTCATTCCTTCGGTCAATTTGGCATCGCTAATCCAAATCGGCGACATCGATGCCGACTTGCCCACGTGGCGAGCGATGGCAACCGAATTTGCGTCTTCCGCTGTGCCAACGACACCGAGGACACCGCCGGTTTGATTCGCCAAAATTCCCATCACTTCGATGTTCGCAGTCGGTCCGATCACGATGCTGTGAACCGAAATGCGGTCCGATCGCAATGCATCCACTAACGCTTCGAAACGCTTCTTCTCCGCGTTGGCTTCGAGCGAAGATCCATCCCCGATATAAACGATACTGCGAGTTCGACTAGCCGGTTCGCCGACCAAGGTCGCACGAATCGAGTCGATGACGGTAATCAAGTTGGTGTTGCCAAGCGGCAATCGTTGCCCCAGTTTCGCAATCGCGTCCTGAGTCAGCGAAGAGCTTGGCGATTCGAAGTCGCCACTCAAATCCGCTGTTTTGATATCCGCAGCGAACAAGCGAACCCGGTCGCCGGCGCGGATCTGTTCGATCACACTGCGAATCGCGGCGATCGAATCGCGGCGGTATTCGCCGACTTGGCTCGCCGACGTGTCGACCACGACGACAATATCGGCATCTGCTTTGCGAACCGCATCCAACAGCGAATCACTCGCCGCCGGTTGCAGCGAAGCCGCGAAGTACGCGTCGCCCGATGGCATCTTGTAACTTGCCACGCGAACCTGACCTCCATCGCTAGAGGGTTCGTCGGCGGATACCGTCGGAATCCACATGGCTGTCGTTAGCAGCAGACCGGTCGCCAGCTTTCGGGGGCTGGATTGTTGAACGAATAGTGCGACTTGTCGCAATCCCATCTGATTATCTCTTTCGCGAGTGACAGAAAACGCGTTTTTGCTGTGTTCTGGTTCTGAATAGCGGAAAGTAGGGCAGAAAAGCACTCTCCCACTAGAGAGTCTATTTCCCAGGTTTCCGTTTTGCTACGAAAAAACCGGGGTTTCGCCGCGTTGGAGTGTCGAACTTTACGGTTGTATGTGTTGCATTTTGCTACAGGTGTTGCAATCTGATTCAGCATACCGGTTCGTTTGACCCCATTGGCGTCACCCTACCTTCTTCAAAGCTAGCACCGTGCCAAAGTCAGGCATCCGGTGATGTAATAAAAACATTGGAAATCTTTTCCCCAGCGTTCGCTTGAGCTTCCCACCCTACCGATCTACCAACGAAAAAAGGCGAGGCCGATCTCGAAAGACCGACCCCGCCTCGCACGGGGGGACGCTTAGTATCTGGTGGTTGTGAATCGTGTCGCGTTGCGTCCCGCTGACACACCAAAGACTAGTTCGACTCTGGGATTTAAGTCGTCTTTCTTAATCGCTTCTTGAATGAATTTGTGAATCGATCCCGGGGGCCAGGCAGTTTGTGAGGGTCAATCGGGTTGTAGGAGTGTGATTTGTGCTGAGTTCCGTACTGCTACCTGTGCGGAGGTTCGGAACAGGGTATTTTAACCCGCTTTTTTCGTCATCTTGGCCGGCAGGTGTCTGTTTTTGGGTGGTCCGGCTTGATTGCTGTGGTGGGGTGTGTTGCCGAGCCGACCCTCTTTTGAATCTGGGGTCCGCATCGAAACGCTCTGTCGATCGGCAAAACCCAGGTTGTCTCTCGGCCGACTAATCCGCACACTGCGTTGCGAAGGCTTGGAGGGTTCAGGCAATCGAATCGCAATCATGAAAATTTGGAAGGGAGATCTTGCGTTGGAAGATCAAAAAATCGACTTGCCTGAGCGGCTTGACCTGATCGCGGTCGGCGCCCATCCGGACGATGTCGAAATCGCTTGTGGGGGAACGCTGGCGAAACTTGCCAACAAAGGTTATCGAGTCGGGATCATCGATCTGACCGATGGCGAGCCGACACCGAACTCGCCCAGTCCCGAAGTTCGGCTGCTTGAATCGCAAGCCGCGGCAAAGGTGTTGGGAATCAAAAAGCGAATTCAGCTCGATCTGCCTAATCGCCGCTTATTCGACTGTTTCGAGCACCGCGTTGCGCTAGCCAAAGAGTTTCGCCGCTATCGGCCTCAGCTCGTGATTGGCTTTGGCGAGAAGACGCCGATGGCGTCTCCGGATCATT
>NZ_JBFHFD010000173.1:0-14178 GCF_041583735.1 Novipirellula sp. | reverse complement strand
CTAGCCTCACTGGTCGATCCCAACGGTTGCCTGCTTGACGGGCCACCCACGGGGCGGAACGCCACTGCAACCGTGACGGATTCATGCTTGCTGCGATCTGCGATAACCATGCAATGGTGACGGAGCGGCGGCATCGTTTTTTCAAAGTGGTTTAATCACCCTTCGCCGCCCGCACATCGTTAACGTTCGCCCAACGAGATGGTGACTGCAACTACAGCGCAAGCCAATGCTTGAATTGATACTTTTTCTCGTTGTCGCATTACCGATTGCTTGGCTGATCTCCGAGTTCTACGACAACCGGTCCGCACGAATCGCGTTGGGCGTATCCGCGATCGCAATGTCGATTGGCGTTGCTTGGATCGTCGGGAAGCTTGATCGCTTGCAATCCAATATCTACTTCTCCGAAGCAACAAAAGACCTAATCCAAAACACGATTATCGAACTTGAGAACGACAATGCCGCTACCGTCCTCACCGAACTGCGCTCGCTACGTGACGACTTTCGGCCGACCTACGAAACACGCGACGATTACAGCGTCCTCGTAGACCGATACATCCACTCGATTTCAGCATCTCCGGTGGAGCATTCTAACGGTGATCCGCGATGGTCTCACGAGATGGTAGACTACATGCCGCCCGAGACAGACGAGGCGGGCGAACCATGACATGCACGGGAGCACGGCTTGCGGCGTTTTTCGCAATGGATAGTCAACTCTCCGTGCCCCGTGATGTCCGCCGTTCTGGCAATAAAACTTGTGCGACTTCCGTCAACGCGTGTGCGATTCGATTGATTGACCTCACATTCCTGTCGAAATCACTTTCGGTGGCACTCGCAATTGGTTTTGTGTTGCTCGTGTTTACGATGACTGGATCCGGCGAATCCGCTTTTCGCGCTTTGCTTTTCGTTCTACTGCCCCTGTTGTGCATCTGGTTCTCAGACGCGATGGGACGGCTGACGGGAATATCGATGGGACTGGGGCGACCCGTGATCACCAAAGGGACGCCTGGCGTGTTTGTCGCGATCGGAGGCTGGATTCTGCTGATCGCAGGGCTCGGTGCCTGGTTAATGGCGCGGGTACAATCATAGCGGGACGAAGCCAGAACCATGAAATGCACGGGAGAACGGGAGTGACGTCCATTGGTTTACTTGCAAGTCCCTCGCCCGTTCCCCGTGATTTTAGACGTTCGCCTAACTGAGATCCGACGATGCCTATCAGCGGCGACTACTCTATTGAGCAACGCAAACCCCGGAGACGCGCGGCCACCCCGACGATGTTAGAACGTTTCGAACGGGATGCAGGTCTGCAAATTCCGAGAGACTATCGTTGTTTCCTCCTGTGCCAAAATGGCGGCGTGCCAGTTAAACGCAGAATCACTTGGGGACGAAAAGCATATCAGGATACTGTCTTGAAGAAGTTTTTCGGTGTAACCGGCGCGTCGAATTTGGCGATCACGCTACAAATTTATGATGACCGCATTCCCTCCGGTACTTTTCCCATCGCTTGTGACGAGTTTGGGAATCTCTTACTCATTGCCAAGCGCAGCGAAACTCTTCCTGTCTTGTTTTGGGATCACGAGAAGGAGCTTGATCGAGGCAAACCGTCCGTAGTCGCGCCCAATCTGTTGAAATTCCTGGCTATGCTTGAGACTGACAAGATGGTCGAATACGAGATCGCTACAATCATATACCAAGATGGCGAACGACAGCGATTTGCTCAACCAAATACAATCCGCTTCATGTCCATAGATCGTGAAACCCTAGTTGGTCTTCGCCAACTCAAGACTGGCGAGTGTATCGACCTTTTCGGAACAGTGCGAAAAATCAAGAAGATCGAATACACTAAAGAATCCCATCCAGGCTGAAGTTGGTTTTCACGATGATTCGGTGTAGGACTGCGGCGAACAAAGCGTTCGACACGGAGCCTCGGATCGGGCGGCTTTTTATTGGAAACTTTACTTGCCGCGGCCCGGTCAACGCGGCCGTTCCCCGAATTGAGACATGATCCGTCTCGCAACCCTGACAATGTTCATCTTCACACTTGGCTGCACTGATTCAGGCGTAGGGGTGCGTTCGATGGACGCGCAACGCATGTCGGCGATTGTTGCCCATGCTCAGGAAAGGGCTACAGATTCTCGGCATCGCGAACTTCTTGCGCGGGGTAACGTGTTCGTAGACCTTGATGGCCTCGATATACCGTGCGTCGGCGTGACCGTGCCGAACGATAGCCACGCAAATCGTATTCATGTATCATTTACGCAAGACTGGTTTCGCTCACATTCAGACGACGAAATTGCGGAGGCGATGCTTGAGGACCTTCAGAGAGCATTGACCGATCCTGCGTCAGACGACTAACAAACTGTGCCAGAACGTCGGGGAACCATCGCGTGAACCGGAGTACGCGAGTCGGCGTTCTATAGGTTGAAAATCTATCGCGCGTACCCGGTTACGCGTGCCGTTCCCCGACAAAGAGATCGTCCATGCTGCTCCGTGCGATAGCGCTACTCATTGCCGTCAGCTCATTTTCTGGATGCAACGTGGACAACCAGCACATCCCAGTCGATCACAAAGACGACTCTGTAGAATATCGAACTCAGGTTTGGGACGCCGTCGAGCAACGTGTCGGTTCTACGCTGACGCCACTTTCCTCTGACGCAAAATTCGATGGTGTTTGGGATGTTGACTTTGACATATTTGGCAACCGCCAGCCGATGTTTCGATACAACTTTACGTCCGAAACGACCGTTGAGATTGTCTCCCTACAAGGCAACGATCAGACTCCGCAGGCTGACAAATACGGTGTGAAACGCGAAGGGCAGATGTCGATGTCAGGCGAGACCTATCACGCGGCGACGACTGAAAAAAACGAACTTGTCCTGTTCAACGGCGACTCAAGCCTTGTGCTGATCGCAACGAAACGCTGAGAATGGCGGGGAACCATGGGTTGTTACGGAGCGGCGGTGGCACGCGGTTTCGTCTGCTTGCAGGTCAATCGCCGCCGCCCGCAAAACCCTAACGTTCCCCGATTAAGGTTTGCATTCACTACCCATAAGCCCCGGGGTTGAGGGATTATGAAACGCTGGCTCCGAATATCTGTTCGCACCTTACTCGCGATTACGACGATCCTTGCCTTGATGATTGGCTATCTGTCGAACCGACTTCGTGGTCATAAGGCAGCGGTCACTGCCATACGTGCACACGGTGGCACATTTGCAATCAAGTACGACGGTCCAGATTGGCTGCGAGCACAATTTGATGACGACGAGTATTTTTACAACTGCGTTCGCGTAAACCTTGGGCCATACAACAAGGGTTACGATCGTTCTCGCCCGATAGGTGATGATGATGTCGAGGCGTTGATACCTCATTTAAATGCTTTTAGCAATTTCCAAATTCTCGACCTTCGTCGATCGAGCATCACTGACGGTGTGACGCAACTGCTCGATCGAATTGATCGCTTAGACGCCGTTATCCTTTGGGAAACGAAGATCTCTGATGAGGGACTCGATAACATGCCTTCGATTCCATCGCTTACACATCTTGATGTTCGCAATACGCTTGTTACTCCCGATGGCGTGGGGCGGTTTGTCGAACGCAACCCGCAATGTAAAGTGAGGGCTGACTTCGTTGTCCCCAATGCTTAGGAAAATGGGTAACCCACCCGTGCACCGGAGCCGGGCTTGCGAGCGTTTCGCCAATGGTTGACTAAACACTCCCGGCCCGGTGACGGGCAGCGTTACCCGACTGAAATCCGCATTACTCTATTGCGTATCGCGAAACTGAAATGGTCCGCACCGTAGTCATCGCTTTCGCGTGGATCGCTGGCTCCGTTGGTTTCTGCTTTGCGATCGCAGTTGAACGATCGGAGCCACTGGGCTCGTTGATTGGTGTGCTCGCATTCGCGACCGCTGTTCTGTCGGCCATGTTTTGCACCATGGGCGAATCCGTAATCGAAGATGGGGTTAAGACTGCAATGATCGGTGCGCTCGCACTGGGCATGACGCTGGCGATTCCGACAACTGTGCCGTTTTCGCTTGCTTTCGCCCCCGGTGTTGCTGCGGTAGTCGCCAGTTCACTAAACTACCTTCGTAAACGTTACTTGCGTCTTCGCTCTGATCGCCATGACGGCGGGTAACCATGCCATGCAGTGGAGTACGGCATCAGGCGTTTAGAAATAGAAAATCAATCGTCCGTACCCACTGATGGCTGCCGTTATCCGATTGAAATTGAAACATGAGCGACGAACCCTACATGCTCGAATCGCTCAACGACGCGTCCCGCCGTGTTGCTGTATTCGAGGACGACGGCACCTCTGCTTGGCTGTACCTGTCCGGCCCGAACGATCGAAAACCGATTGCAGACGTATGGGTTCACAATCGAATTGGCGCTCCCCCCACATCTGAGATCAAACGCTATCGCGGCGGCCCACCACCTGCCGCATCCGGTTTTACTGACAACTCTACCATTTGCCACGATCCCGATGCTCACGAATGGACGTTTACTTGGCGCGATGATGGCGACGCGGTTGCATTACACTGCGACGGCACGCCCATTGCGATACTCATTGCCTCTAATCGCAAGGGTTGGTCACGGAATTTGAAGCGTGATGGACCATGGGGTAATGTGTGGGATGGGAGCCTATACACTGCGATCGTCCAAGACGGCGGATAACCATGTCGTGCAACGGAGCACGGCATGGGGCGATTACAAATGGAAACCACATTGGCCGTGCCCGCTGACGACCACCGTTCTTCGACAAACCGCCAATGCCAAATCTGATCACCGGCACTGAATTCGAAAAGCAACTGCGAGTCTGTGGCAACCGGATGACCGATCGTGAATTCCGGAGACTTGTGTTCGCGTACTGCCAACACTATCAGGAGATTTACTGGTTCGACCAATTGGAGAATGCCTTTGCCTATCTCGAGCTTGCGTCGGAAACTGATTCGGACGCAGTTCGCAGCGAATTGACGGCAATCCGTAATGAAGTCGAATGTGCGATGGGGGAGTACTTTGAGAGTCTCAACGAAGTCGCTACAGCGATTAATCGGCTGCTTGACGAACGGCCATTCACCACGAGCGATACAATCTCATGTATCAGCCACGTCTGGAACGCTCACGCTTGCAACGAAGCCCCGGCCGAGTTTCGGTCGCGAGAGGATCGAATGTTATGTAAACTGCTCGTCAATGTCGCGGACGACGCCTGATCGAACTACCGTGAAAGCAAAGAACCAAGTGTTGCACGCGAACGGCGGCGACGTCGGTTTTGCTTTCAGTGCTCGGGTCGCCGCCGCGTGAACACCAACGTTATCCAATACAAAAACTATGGACCGTAATCGAAAAACGCTAGCATTTACGGTTGCCCTGTTCAATGCGAAAGACGGCCCCTCGTATTCCGTCTACACTCAAGCATACGGAATGGAGATGAGTGTTGCCGATTGGCCGCTAAACATCCTGATAATGGCACCACCCCATCTTGTTTCTGCAATGACAGATGCCGCGGATATCCAATCGGCGGGGATGATACCTGGAGCGAGCTACACACCTGGTGACGGTGATTATGAACAGATCCGGTCGTATGGCGGAAAATGGGTGTTAGCGCGTCCATCCGACGACGTGGCAAGAATTGTAGCGGAAGGTCTCGGCATTGTCCTAACAATCGAAAAGGCTTCTGAGATGAAAGTAATTGCGGATCTAGAGGGTATAGATTCAGCGAACTTAATGATCGCGTACCAAATAAATAGCATTTCTACCGTTGAGAGTGCACAGAAAGAATGTAGCAAAATACGCAAGAGGTTACCGACCACCTGTCGTGAATCGTCGATTCTTGTCAGCGGTTCATTTGAACATGCAGATATAGTCGATTATCAATTCATCGATGGTGTGACTGGCTTATTGTTTCTGGATGCTTCATTCGAACAGGTCTTGCCGGTAATCAAAAACATCATTGGATAACCATGCGATGAAGCGAAGTCGCGGAGTCGTCGTTTTTGACAATGGTTAATCACTCGCCGCGACTCGGTTATCGCCGACGTTCGCCGACCGAATTAAAATGATAACTGTCGTTGCAAAAGTTCTCTTGGTCATTATCTTTTCGATCGGGATGATTGCGGTACCTGTTTGCGTCTTGATTAACATCGCCACCTTTTCTTGATGCGCAGGGAATCAACGCTCATGCACAATAGACCCTCTGGCCCCACGAACCATGTCCATCGCTGGATTTGGTTTAACAACAGTTTTTTGACTGACACTGACACGCTATCCGAATTGGGGAGAACTTACCGGCGATGGTATGTCGGATCGGCACTTATTCTTTTGCTCGTACCTCTTTTGGTGTTTGCGTTGGCTTATATCTCTGGTTGGCGACCAAATTGATTGTGGATTGCTTTGTCTATAATGAAGGCGAACCATGAAATGCACGGGAGACACGTGTGGCCGACTGCTCGGTCTTGGAGAACACCAAGAAGTCGTCCGCATAACGCACAAAACGGTGGCCGCGAGACTCCATCTCCTTGTCAAAATCATCCAATAGGACGTTTGAAAGAAACGGTGACAGCGGTCCGCCTTGCATCGTGCCTTCGTTCGATGGGTGGAAGTCGGCGTCGATCATCACACCGGCTCGTAAGTAGTTCCCGATCAGTCGCAGTAATCGTTTGTCGCGGACCTTGCGCCCCACACGATGCATCAACACATCATGCTGAACGGTGTCAAAGAACTTCGACAAATCGATATCGACGCACCAGCGGTAGCCAGCGCAAATATGCTGCTGTACGAGATGAATCGCTTCGTGAGCCGAGCGACAAGGACGAAAGCCAAAGCTTGACTCGGAGAACTCCGGGTCAAACGTGGGCGTCAGGACTAACAGGGTGGGTGAGGGACTCCGAAGAGCACGGACCGTGTTGTTCCTCCGCTCCTTGGTGGTTGCCGGAGGTCGGTTCTATGTGTTTCGGATCGATCGAGTTCATGGATGGTTCTTCCTTGTCAAGAAACGTTTGGTCCTTCCCGTTGCCGCTGGGTTGCGGCAGGATCGGTACTACGACCTCTGCTGACTTCTGCTCGCACGAGTCGGGTCACCCCGGTCGGGATCGTCTTTCAGCCGAAGTTGCTTACTCACGGGTACGCTTACAGATCTCCCCAAATAAGGGACGTGAACTTTCGCTGCACAAGTGCGTCGCCTACAAGCGGTTCTGTCGGAAACGGCTTTGTGGTCCTCGGGCCACTCGCCTCAGAAAACCGCCTGCCTCTACGACGTTTCTGTTCGTCACCTCGCAGCTTTGGCTCCGGCTTCCTCCCCACGGTCTGTCACCTCGCCGCAGTTGCCCTCGCCTAGTACTTCATCTTGAAAGATTACATTTGGTAGACTGACCTTCGTTCAAGTTCCGTTTTCGTACAGGGGACTGGCTTCCCGAAGGAAGCGGCACCCCACAAGTTCACGCCCATGTCGGGCGTACCGGTGAACGGGAGTTCGCGAGCCAGTCCACTTCAATAAAACATCAAACCCGCGAACCCCGTTACCGCCACCGTTCGCCGACTGAATATGCAGCAACACCATCACGATTCTGCGACGTTGCCAATGACCATTGACGAGTATTCTCAGACGCTATTGGACGCCCTGATCGACGAACTTGCCATTGCGATCCCACGGGCCTTTGCATCACTCTCCGATGAGTTTGCTGACCTTTGCGGATTCGCAGTTGGCACGACACGATTGCTTGAGTTTATCGTTCCGGTTTTCCAACGCAAAAGCGAGCTTTCATCCGGCAGCGGTGATTTCGCCAGGTTCTTTCCGCCTGAATGGGCAGTCCTGAACAATCGCGATCGAAGCGATTCATTCGGTGACGGCGTTGAAACTGCTCGAAAACGCCTTGAGACGCATTGCAGTGCAGGCGATTACGATTTGCGTGCCTCGGTCTCGGACGCATTCTTGGATTCACTTCTCTCGCTGCTTGTTGATCTTGTTAGAAACAATCAGCTAGGGCAGAAGACTAATGATCGCTACTTGACAATTTGGATCGCTGGTGATGATCTTGAATGGATAATCAAAGCATCCGAACGGCTCAATACTCCCGAGTTACATCAGCGGGTTCTGAGTATGTAGAATGTGGATCACATCAACGGTCAACGATCCAAACGCACAGGAATGCGGCGAACCAGCGGATGCACGTGAGTCGCCGAGTTGAGTTGATTGAAGTGGTCAGTCGTTCGCGGCGACCACGTGATCCGTAATGTTCGTCGACTATTTCGTTTCTTTCTCCAACCACGACCCACGAGTTCCTACTATGACCTCACGACTTCTACTTGCCGTCATATTCACTGCTGCCGCGTTTACACAGGCCGGCTACGGTGCTGACTCTTCGGGTTCTACGAAGCCCATCTGGGTCGTAGTTGAATCCCTACCTGACTCAACCGATGGAAAGCCGCGGTATTCGGTTCAGGTCTCCAGCGGAGTGGGGTTTGGCCTGGCTGACGCTATCTCCGAAGCACTCACAGGCTCTGCGACAGAAAATACCTTTTTGAGGCCGGTGACGGATTTCGATCTTTCGCTGTCGTTGGAGTCTTCATTAGTGATGAAGATTGATAAGAGCCATTTGACGATCGCGCCGGGGGAGAGATTTTCGTTTTCAAAGGTTGCTGAACTGGCGAAGCGGCTTGAGAAAATTGGACTGAGCGAGGCATCCATTGCCTCCATTGATACTGTTTTGACACCAAAACCCATAATGACAGACCGAAAGACAATTTTCAGCCATCCCTTCGAAGAATCATTTGAGTTTCACGTCGCCACGACTTCGCCATCCGATGCGGCGCCAATTGGTCGGTAGGCTGCGCAATCTGAATCGCCGCGACGAACCAACCGGTGCAACCGCACGGCGAAGTCGGATGTGTTCAAATGGATGATCATCCGTCGCCGCCGGCTGATCGGTAACGTTCGCCAGCCTGACAACGCAAGCTTTCGCAACCCACATCAACCACGCATCGGACGCTGGTGCGACGCATCCCAGTGCACGGCAAAGAGCGCTGCTGATTGCATTCATCGCGTTTTCTGTCACAGCGTTTGCCGTTGCTGTCGCCATGCTTGTGTCTGCGCGCATCGCGGAGCGACTTCTGCCGTACTACGGTTGGCCCATCATTGGATTTATGTATATCACCACACTAAAGTACGCTGTTCCGCCATTCCTGCTGCGCAATCCGACGCCGATTAACAAATACTTCAACGCGATTTCGTGGACACTTCGCATCCTGATTTGCTACGGTGTGGTTACGTCCGCGATCGGCTGGATGACGGATGACTTCGACAACCCATACCTGACTGTCAATGCCGTCCAACCTATCTGGACGGTGGTTGTGCCATTGATCTGGCTTTTGCTTTTCCGCATTCAAGGCAAATCGACGCCGACGCAACAACACTGACGAACCATGACGTGCACGTTGCGGACTGGAAATGGCTTTAAGACGAGCGGGCGGGAGGGAGACACGGAGACACGGAGTGAGGAGTGAGGAGTGAGGAGTGAGCGTGGCACAGACTGAATCGGTGCTCTGGTACTCCTGGGAAAAAAGCAGATGGCCGACAGAAAAATTGGTGCGTCAGAAAAATGTTCTAGACGCAGTAGTGCCTGCCCTGTATTTCGATCTTCATCTTTTTGTCACCCATTTTTTTGCCTGCTTATGGGCATCAGGGGAGGTCGATTTTATTGGGCTTCGGGGGGCGTCGATTTGTGTACATGGTTCAACAGTGCGTCGATTGCCGCTGGTTCCGCGGTTGGCACGAGTTGTTAATTGCGGCGTGATTGCCCCTTGGCAGTTTTGTCATGCCGCACTCATTCGCGATCCTTAGCGTGATTCGCGGGCAAACGTTTGCGAGCGGTGTTCGCTGTGAATCAAATGGATTTCCACGGGGAAAGTCCTCGTGGCGCGGACTTGGTCGCGATTGAAGAGTGCAAAGTGATGCCAGGTGAGAGGTGTAGGCTGGGAGCCGGATGCGCCGGCGGCGCCAGTCCGGTTCTGAGAGGGGTCGGTGATCAATTGGACAAGGATCAAATATGGTGACACCACAAGGAGAAATCTGTGGCAAACCGTGAACACAAAGCGTATCCTAACATCCGAGAGACTCCGTTCTACTCGCCCCGAGCGGCGAAGTCGGGCGGATTTGACATGGACAATCTTTCGTCGCCGCCGGCTGATCGCTACCGTTCGCCTTAACTTTACCAAAGGATGCTCTCATGCAACTGAAATTACTCCCCTTCGCCCTAACACTGATCTGCGTCTCGAACCTTGTCCTCGCGTCTGAAGACCGCAGCTCCAAAGACATTTCTCTGGCGCTTGCTGTAGAGGGCTTTAATCTCAGAAACGATCAACAACGCGAACAGGCTGGGCAACTTCCGTTGACGGAAGAAGAAGTGGTTGCTGCAGTTCGGTCGTGGCAACCCGGCGAGAAACCAAAAGTATCAAATGATCTACGCAATCGAGTTCGAGCAATTGCCGAAACACGAGTAATGCCTCCGGGCGCACTTCTCGGCAGAGTCGCAGTGCACTATCAATCTGGCTACCGATTCGAAGTTTACCGCATTATGCTGAATGTCGTAGGTTCTGAAACAGAGCTGCCGGCGAACGTTGTCGTCCGCAATCACTTCATTTCATCGCGGAAAATTAGGCCAGAAGAACAGCGGGAATTGGATGAGTCACTGGCGGCTATTAAATCGACTGCTGATGATTCGAAACAGTAGGATGAATTGGCGAACCATGCGATCAACCGAAGCGGCGAAGCATGGTGGACACAAGTGGAAACTCATCCGTCGCCGCTCGGTTATCGCCGACGTTCGTCGACAGAGTGCCGCACATTGAATCGCTAGCACGTCATCGACAATCGCGGCACTTCATGAACGATCCAAATCCGTATTCATCGCCTGCCGACGACAACGCTCGCTCAATCCGTTCGTCTCGACCAGCGATCACACTGAAGACTGTCGCGTACGCGTTGATGTGGATGATTGGTTCGGCGTTGTTTGCATTGCGTTTTTCACCAAAACTCGCAACGATTCGCCCGATCAATTTCGATCCGCTGTTCGGTGGCGTGGGGGCTTGTATCGGCTGGTTCCTGTTTCGATGGCAAAATCGTCGACGGCATCGTAAACTGGAGAATCATGGGATCGCCGGTCAATAGGGTTACCATTGAACCCTTCGGCACATCAAACCCGAATTGGCGGCGTACACTTGGTTGCCCCGGCGCTGCCCTTGCGTCCTTTTTGGCAATGGTTGCTCAATCTTCCCGGACCGCTAACCCCCACCGTTCGTCGACACATTGCGTTCCCGCCTTCACCTACGTCTGTCCTCAAGGTACGCTTCCACTCTTTCGGAACTTCGTTATGCTGTCCGTCTTCAAGCCTATTCAATGTGTCCTGGTCGTGTTCTTGTTTCACGGGGGCGCTGTCGTCGCGAACGGTGACGAACCAAATGAGTTGAAACGGGCGTTAGGCGTGCACGAGTCGCAATTGGCGACCTTGCCTAATGCCAAGATTGCATGGACTGTCCGCAATCTCGATGCAAATGGTACCGAACAGTCTGTCGAAAAATTCTCCACTGCGCTGTCGCAATCTGGCGAAGTTACGACCAACTTTCGAGAAAATGAGAAGCCGGTTTGCGCGATATGGAACAGCAATCGTTTCGTCGACATCGTTGGCTACGATGCAAATGCTGAATTGAAGAGCGACATCGCGGTAGCTGGTATGCGTGCAAGTCTATACGACGACGTAAAGCCAATTCGGCGACTCTTTCCTTGGCGGTCTTTGCGGTCATACCGACTCTTCGCTTCGGACCCAGATATGACCTTCGTTGACCTATGCAATAAGTCTTCTTTCGATCCCAAGGTGTTGCTCGACGGTGGCGATATTTTTCAGGTCAAAATTGGGCATCCGGGAAGCGCGCCCGATCCAAACATTGGAACACCAGGCATCCCTCGAGGAACCTCCGTTTTAATCAGTTTTGACAAAACTCATGGTCACCTGGTTAATAGCCATGAGACCACGCTAATGCTTCCTGGCGAAACGCAGCCATTTACTCAGATTATGCGTGTCCTCAAGTGGGATGAGCTAGCGGCGGGCGAATACTTTCCTGCAGAGGTCCAATATGTTGCCAAAACAGGTGGTAATGTCGTTTTCAGCCAGCTAATTCAGTTCGATCTTTCAGAGATCGGAGAGCTATCTGGACAAGACTCTTTTCGCCTCCCGCCAAATTTGCTTGTCACAAGCTTCGGAAAACCACGCTCAACCGTGCCACACGGCTACCATGTGACAACAAAACACGGAGATTTGGGTCCAGAATACGCAGATTTGAGGATCGCGCTGGTGCGTCAAAGTCATCAACTCGGTCGCGTAAACGATGGTGAATTTAAGGCCCAGCTCAAGGCAATTGGCGAGTCGCCCGAGGTAGGGGCGAAAGCGCCGACAATTGTCGCCCGAAACATGCGATCGAATGAGTCTGACACGGTGAGTTTCGATGAACAATTCACTGCGATTGAGTTTTGGTCGACGACTTGCGGTCCCTGTCAATATTCGATGTCAGCATTCAATGAGTTTGCGTCAGTGGTTGACAAGAAATATCCTGGCAAGGTCCAGTGCATCGCGATTTGCCTGGACGAAGATGCCTCCGTTGCAAAGAACCATATTGACTCTAGAAAATGGTTCAATTTGACAAACTTTTTAGATCGCTATGTCGACGAATCACGTAAAACATCTCCTTCGTACCCATTTGAGATTGCTCGCAAGTATGTCGTTACTGGCGTTCCGTTGTGCGTCCTGATTGACCAAAACGGAACGATCGTCTTTCGTGGACATTCATTTGACGAAGGAAAAGCGGTCCTCATGGAATACATTGATGCCAAATAAAGTCTGCTCGAACTGACTAAGATCTGGGGGCGACGCACGATGGGTTGCACCGGCATCCGCGAGCAAACTTTTTTGAAGGGGCAAGTCGCTCGCGCGGCCCCGCTGAACCCCGACGTTCGCCGAATGACTTCATGCTTTCACTCCTGACTTTCCTTGCGTCCGCAGCCTTTTTCTATCTGGTGCTCAGCTTTTCCAGCGTAGAGACCGTTGTCGCTGTGGCACTTGTCGCTGCGTTTGCATTTCTTCCGCCCGTCGTTGAGGACGTGATTGCGCGTGTCACAAATCGTCGACCAATTCGCGACTCGAAACACTACGAACGCCAGGAATTTTGCTACACATTCCTTGTTGCGGCCTCGCTAATCTACATTCTCCCGGACTGGGGCGAACTCCGTTTCATTGCATTGCTCGTTGCTTCGGTCTTGACAGGCAAGGCGGTTGCACAATTGACGCTAGGTAAACCGGGGATCAAGCAAGCAGCATAGCATCCAGGATTTGACTGGACTTGTTTTGCTGGGTAGATTGTGGGTGTCGCTGTGAACTGCAAATGCGGCGAACCATGCGATGGTGACGGAGCAGCTGCACGCTCGTTCGTCTGCTTGCACGTTCACTCTCGCCGCCCGCACATCGTTAACGTTATCCGATACAAGTTTTCCGATGCAACCTACGACCGCGATCCTCTACGTCTCCCTAATGACACCGACTGATCTGATCTATCTCGTGCAACCATACGTCGCCCCGATTGCGATGCTCTTCCTGACGGTTGCAGCGACAATTGCTGTACGCCGACAACGCTCTCTTGCCAATGCCTGCTTTGCAATCGCTTCGTGGCTCGTTTTGTCGAACACAGCTTTCCTGATGGCATGCTCTTATGTTGTCTCACAACGCTATTTGGATGACGGTTCAGTGACGATCAACTATCCACAACCACTACACACACTTTTCGCGGGACTAGCAATCTCTGGCGGGTGCTTTGCAATTGCTGGCGCGATTGCGCTGATCCGTCGCTCAAATGACTCGGTAACTCGAAGCGATACGTCCGAACCGGTCGCGACTCACGCTGTCGGATAACCATGGCATTCACACGGAGCGGGGCTTGCGGCCGAATTTGAAATGGACAACTTTCCTCTCCACGCCCGGTGATCGCCGCCGTTCTTGCACAGAATCGTACTCGTACTCAGGGCGCAGCCCGGTACTCGTACTTGTCCTCGACACCAGCGTTGACGAATACGTAGGGCATCACCGCCCAGGACGATGCTGCGATGCAAGCAATGCTGCACCAAATGGTTGCGATGGTGCGCTGCAT
>NZ_JBFHFD010000172.1:0-14189 GCF_041583735.1 Novipirellula sp. | reverse complement strand
CGATTCGCGATATGCGGCGACCGATGAACCCCTCGAAGTGATCCGTGAATTCAAAACGATGGTGCGAAACCTTCATGATGCGGACATCGAGGTGATCCTTGACGTGGTTTACAACCATACGTTTGAAGGAAATCAAATGGGTCCGACGGCTTCGTTTCGTGGCATCGATAACGCGGCGTACTATCGTTTGGTAGCCGATGATCCACGCTATTACATGGATTACACCGGATGCGGGAACACGTTGAACGTTCGCAATCCGCGAGTGCTGCAATTCATCATGGACAGTTTGCGGTACTGGGTGACGCATATGCACGTGGACGGGTTTCGCTTTGATTTGGCGAGTACCTTAGCGAGAGAACTCCACGAAGTGGACAAACTTGGTGCGTTCTTTGACATCATTCACCAGGATCCAGTGCTATCGCAAGTGAAATTGATTGCCGAGCCATGGGATCTGGGCGAAGGGGGTTATCAAGTCGGCAACTTCCCGGTGGGATGGTCCGAATGGAACGGACGTTATCGGGATTGTGTTCGACGTTTCTGGAAGGGTGACGGCGGATTGGCGTCCGAGTTTGCGACTCGGATCACCGGATCAAGCGATTTGTACCAGTGGAATGGTCGTCGTCCCCATGCCAGCGTGAATTTTGTGACGTGTCACGACGGCTTCACGCTAAACGATTTGGTTTCGTACGACCATAAGCACAACGAAGCCAATAAAGAGGACAACCGCGACGGAGCCGATCACAACGACAGCTGGAACTGCGGCGAGGAAGGCCCCAGCGAAGACGAGGCGGTTGTGCATCTTCGAGAGAAAAAGAAACGAGCAATTCTAGCAACACTTTTGTTGTCACAAGGCGTGCCGATGTTGTTAAGTGGTGATGAATGCAGTCATACACAACGCGGCAACAACAACGCCTATTGCCAAGACAACGAATTGACTTGGTTAGATTGGTCCTCTGATGAATCAAAAGATCAGTTGCGTGAATTTGTGCAACAGGTCATCGAACTTCGCAAGTCACAACCAGTGTTCCATCGCCGGCGTTTCTTTCACGGACAAGCGATTCGCGGATTGGATAGTCTGGATGTCACCTGGCTGGATCCCGATGGCGAAGAGATGAGTGATGCCACTTGGAACGACCCAAGCGTCCGCTGTCTGGGTGTCCATTTTTGTGGTGGTAAGATCGACGTCGATGAGTATGGTGAACCGATCGTCGGTGACCATATTTTGATGCTATATAACGCCGATCACACGCAGGAGGTTGAATTCCGTTTACCCAAACTGGCCGCCGATAAATCTTGGCAACGCGTGTTCGACACCGCACTGTTCGATGAAAACGGGACCGATATTTTGCAAAATACCTACACCCTTAAAACATACTCACTGGTCGTGTTGAAGAGCCCTGTGGAAGCGGACTAAGAATAGAAATCGCCCCAGTGCTACGCCCAGAAACCGCTGATGCCGGAATGGGAAAAAGTTCGGAAAGAAAACTACGGCATTGCCGTTCTGTAACAACGCTCGCCAGAGCGTGGCTGGTTGCCACCAATGCGAGTCACCACCTTCTGGCGAAGGTAGCTACCCGCGTTATTCTTTGTTGCTCTGATTCGCGGATGGGTTCGTCACGAAGTGACGTCATGCAGTTTGAAAAAAATGACGTCGATTGCTTTACTGCGGATTTTGAATTCAGCGTAGCCTAGGCGTCCAGCCTGGGTTTGCTGAGGTTCCCAGGCTGGAAGCCTAGGCTACGCTGCTTCTATTCTTCTTCATGACCGCGTTCTTCGGCAGGGCCTCCTTCGCCGACCAAATTACGAGCGGTGTTGACCAAGCCGACATGGGAAAACGCTTGCGGAAAATTCCCGAGCATTCGTTTGTGATGCGGATCGTATTCTTCGGACATCAATCCGACATCGTTGCGGAGTCCAAGCAACATTTCAAACAGTTCGGTCGCTTCACCGACACGCCCAGCCAGAGCATAATTGTCGGCCAACCAAAACGAACACAACAAAAACGCTCCTTCACCCTCGGGCAACCCATCGACATTCGATTCCGTCAAATACCGCACCACCAATCCGTCTTTGACCAATCGATCTTCGATCAAGCGGAGCGTGCCGATCATCTTGGGATCGTTGGCTTCGACAAAACCGACCAACGGCAACATCAACAAACTGGCGTCGGTTTCGTCCGAGCCGTAAGACTGAACGAAGCCGCCGAGTTTTTCGTTGAATCCTTTCGCACAAACTTCGGCCTGGATTTTATCCCGTAACTTTTTCCAACGCGAAGCGTCCCCAGGCATCCCAAAATGCTCGACGTCTTTGACAGCGCGATCCGCAGCGACCCATGCCATCACCTTGGAATGGGTAAAGTGGCGTTGGTCGCCACGAATTTCCCAAATCCCTTCGTCCGGTTTCTCCCACTGTGTTTCCAGGAATTCCATGACTGCCGTCTGGACTCGCCAGGCGTCTTCGTCGGCATCCAGACCATAACGGCGAGCCAAGTGCAGAGTTTCCATGATTTCGCCCGGCACATCGAGTTGGTGTTGTCGATAGGCGGCATTGCCGGTTCGCACGGGGGACGAGTTTTCATATCCCGGCAACCAATCAAGTTCCAATTCGGTCAATCGTCGCTCACCAGCAACGCCGTACATGATTTGCAATTGTGACGGATTGCCCGCTGCCGCATTGACCAACCATTTTCGCCATGCCTTGGCCTCTTCGGTGTAACCACCGATCAGAAGTGAATAGAGAGTGAACGTCGAATCACGAATCCAACAATAGCGATAGTCCCAATTGCGGACGCCCCCGATATGCTCGGGCAGCGACGTGGTGGCTGCGGCGACGATGCCTCCGGTCGGTGCGTACGTCAACGCCTTTAGCGTGATCAAGGATTGTTGCACCTCCTTTCTCCATCGACCTTTGAACGTGCAGCGGCCTGACCATGCTTGCCACCACGTCGTGGCGTCCTCGAGTGTTTGCAGTACATTTTTTTCAAGCGGCGGTGGATCTTGGGTGCGGGTCCACGTCAGTTGAAATGCAGCTTGTTGGTGGGGGCCGAGGTGAAATTTCGAGACCATCGTTTGCTCGTCGACCTGCACTTGTTGATCCGATGTGCTGTAGACACATTCGGGCCCGGCGATGGCCCGGATCCCACGATCGGTGTGCTGAACCCAGGGCAAGATCGCTCCGTAATCGAAACGCAACGCCAACCGGCTCACGACCTCGACTTCCCCCTGAACGCCTTCGATCAATCGAAAAACATCCGATTCTCGCGTTTGAGGTGCCATGAAATCGATCAGTCGGATCGTTCCCGAATCGGTCGTCATTTCGGTCTCGAGAATCAGTGTTCCCGGGCGATAGCGACGTTGAACTTTGCGGATAGGTTCGGTCGGCGAAATCTTCCAAAAACCGTGGCTTTCGTTACCGAGCAGCGCCGAGCAACATGCGGCCGAGTCAAAACGGGGAAGACATAGCCAATCCATCGAACCTGTTTTGTCGACCAACGCGGCGCCACGACAATCGCCTAACAACGCATAGTCTTCGATCTTTGAAACCACAATCAACCTCTCCGAAAAAATCACTACAGGATTTAGTGCAATCACGCTCGACGCGTTAACCGAGCGGAGTGAACGCCATTCTTTTTACCAGGCCCCCTGATATCCGCCGTGTGCGGCCAACACAGTCCACGTCGTCGTGCAGTGCTAATACCAGGCCAACGGGTTGGCAGTGCTCTCAGAATATCGCCGCCCAAATTGTCACTCCGCCGCCCAAATTGTCACTCTGCCGCCCAGAATGTTTCTCCGCCGTCAGGAGCGTGCAAGACAGTGGGTTCCCAGGCAGGAAGCCTAGGATCCAGCGCTCGTCAAGTCGAGTACAATACGCAGCAATGGCAACGAACCCGCCGGCATCGCTGCATGCCTTAAAATAGAGACGTCCCCTTCAGGAGCAGAGAGATGGATTCATCGGTAAACGGCGGGCTCACGCTGGCTCGCCGCGACTTCGTGCAACTATCCGCTGGGATCATTGGCGGCCTGGGAATTCCAGGTCTCTTTGATGGCGTCGTCGAAGCGGCTGACGACAACGAAACAACGACCAAATCATCGCTTGACGAGTCGTATCTCGAGTTAGGCCTGATCGGCATGGCAAGGTCCAATGGATGGTTCAATGCCCATTTAGGTGCCGCAGTGCTTGCAGGCTACTACATGTGCAACGAGAATCGGTTCAGTGATGCAATCGTCGACAGCGTCAAGAAACAACTCGATGCGTTAATCGCAACCCACCGCGAGCAATTTTCTCCGTTTGAAAACGTGTCCGGCGCCATTCCGTTCATCGAAGACGTACCCCGCTCATTGAACGCAGCGGTTCAGGGAGGCTTGCGGGCACACGGCCACGCCGTGATCTACACCGCACTTTCGGTGCGAGCCCTACGAGATGTCCCGCACATGGCTGACCCTCGACTGATCAAACTTTTGTGCGGTCACAACGGACAAATCGCACAAAAAACGCCAAGCCAGCCCAGAGTTTTTTCGGAATATGCCGACACTCAAGCAATGATCGAGGCGTTGTTTGACAGCCTCGCCCGATTCGAACCACTGGTGGGGCGCCCAACCGTTAGACGTCCAAACTTTACTCACATGACGACGCACACCGAGGCGTTGATGAGTTTGGATGCAATGGGTTACACCGAATTAGCAAAGGCGGGGCAACGGGGACACCAGGCCCATATCGATGAACCCGTTCCCGACTTCAATCCGGCCGAACACCCGTTGGATGAACGCGAATCGACACTGGCCGACATCATGAACGAGGATTTCTGGCAGGACGAAGACAACCAGAAGCAGTGGAATGGACCTTGGAATGTGAAGAAGAATCCCAATGGCTATTGGTTGGCGTTTGGTCATTTATTCAAGGTGCTGTATAGCTACCATCGACTCATTGGACGCATTCAAGACAAGGACAAGGTCGCACTGTGTAGCCGAGTTCTTCTGGAGCGTTGTGTCAACCCAGAAGTGCAGGGCGGTTAGCTATCCGTGGCGGTCAGGTCATTGCGAAAGAGACCCCGCCGCAATGTAACTATATGAGCCTCCAGCTCCACTTTGCAAACGCGACGCTTCCGCTGCGACGCGGCTATTCCAGAAATATCGGTGCACATGACCTCTTCGGAATCGCCCGCAGTGCTCTTTGACCTTTTCGGGTTCCTCCCCCGACTTTATCGGGCTTCGCCCTCGCGGCGCGTTGGCAATACACAGGGGTGTCGACGGCGATTTCAACTTGACAATTGAATTCTGTTTCTTGTTCGCGAAGAACGGTTTAAGCTCAGAGCGAAATGATTCCCTCTCGGTAACCGCCTTCCTAATCAACCTTGAGTGAAATTTTGTACCTGGTTTCTTTCTCTCATTCTATGAATCCGTTTTGATAACACGCGGCACCCAGGCGGTTGCTATGCTGGGAGAGGACGTCTCTCTCTCGGTCCCTCCCTACTTGCATACACGCGATTTCACCAATGCCATTTTCGACAGAATTGAAAAGTCGCTCCAAACAAGTTTTACGAGAGTTTCAGGCGTCAGATACGTTTCAAGGCATCTTTCATTCACGGACCGATCCGGAATTCATACGCGTCGTCATTCGTCGAGTTCTATTTGAAGTTGCGACTTACGGACCTTTTATCACGTCGGCATCTTTCACGGCGATCGGTCGCTTGTGTCACCAGTGGCCGCGTGTCGAAGCATTGGCGATGCATCTGTCCGAAGAAGCACGGCATCCCCAGTTGGCCATGGATGGTTTTCTTCTGCTCGGCGGTGACCACGACGAGGCCGCCGAATGTAAACTAAGTCCCGCTGCTTTTGCGGTCGCTGCCGTTTGCGAACAATGCGGGCGCAGCGGGCATCCCGCTGGTTACCTGGGATTCATGTACCTGATGGAGTTTACGACGATCACCTTGGCCACGCAGGCACGTAAACTGCTCGCTTCCGCCAACCTTCAAATCCTCCACGTTGATATGCATTCAAAAGTCGATATCGAGCATGTTGCGCTACTGGATACCGAAATAAACGCCCTGGTCGAAAGTCTGCCGGAAACACGTTCGGCGATTTTAGACGGGTTCGATCGATTTGCAGCCGTCTATCCGCTGCCACTTTGGAAGTTTGCCTACGAGACCGCTCGAGGAGAGTTGGAATGTCAGCGTCAACCTACCGCGTAATCGCGGCAATTACCAAGTGCCAGCGACAACATGTGTATGACATACGGCGTACCGCTTTCAGCCAAGCGGGCGTCGAACTTGCCTCGACTTCCGGCGACGACAAATACGACGCTGACGACAACAGCACGTCTTATTTGCTCTATCAGGAAGACCGCCCGGTTGGAACCCTTCGTGCGTCCATTTACGCGTCTGAATTACAATGGCGCCGGGTTCCCGCGATGGACTTCTTTATGCCAGCGATCACCCAGTCATTCCACAACGATGACCCGATGGTACAGTCATCACAGTTCGCCATCCTGCCGCCGGGACGCTCAAAAACCTGGCTACCCAATGCGTCGTTGTTTCAAATTTTAGTCGATACGGCGAGTCGCTATGAGGCGCACTGGATCATCTCCATCATTCGCGATCGTCCCAGCCAGTTGAAATTTTATGGCCGCTTGGGCTTCCGCCCCATCAGTTCGCCGCAGTGGTTTCCACCTGTCAATCGCATGTGCGTCTTGATGTGCGCGCCGATTGATACTTTCGCGCAGTGGACGTTGCAGCACCGATTACGGCACCAACCGCCACCACCCGAGTTACTACCAGGGATTTCATAGGCATCATTAAAAATGTGCCGGCTACGAGAATGTCCTGCATGAGACTCCGCTGCGACGGCTTAGCGTCTCGCACTGAGTATTTTTTCTCTTCATTGACATTTCCCTAAATAAAAAGCTTTGCCGGCTAAATCATCTTTGTGGCTGGCAGCTGCAGATCGCGTCACAATAGGACAAGCTCTTCGACCGATTCAGTCGACTTCCAATTCCTCAAATTTTGAAGAACAGGAAGATGCGTCACTCGCTATCGCTTGGTTTCGCTGCAATTGCGGTAATTTCTGTCATCCCATGTTTGCAATTCGACAACGTGATCGCCGACGACACCACCGCCCGAACGGTTCCAATTACCCAAACGTTGGTGGGCCCCCGGACGATGTCACGTTCCGGCATCGCCGATGCCTATCCAGGAACAACAATCCATTCCCCTAAGCGGGTTCGGCTTGACCACATGTGGGATCCAGTCTGAATCCGACCGATTCTACTTTTCCAACATATCGACCATGGCCTTGCCCATCGCTTCGCCAACGTTCATATAGGTCTCGGCATTGCTGCCGTAATGGCTGTTGGAACTGCCCCCCATGCTCAGTGGATGGGTGTAGACACTCGCAACGCTGCCTTCGAACTCCGGGTACTTGCTGCTGGCGACGGCAAGCTGGGCGTCGAGGATGAGTCGTTCGTTGCCTTCGCCGTCCATCTCGGTCTGGCCCAGCGTGGCGCAGACGAACTTTGCGTTGGGCGCATCAAAATCCTTCCGCAGCTGCTTGATCAATCGGACAAGATTCTGCTCGTATCGGCGGGCATGGGCGGAGTTGTAGCGATCCTTGTCACCTTGCCAGAAGAAGAAACCCGCGACCTCGTACGTCTTCGCACCCGGGTAAACCTTGTCGAGTTCGGCTAGCACCTTCTTCGCATTGGCGATGTCGCCGTCATATTGCATACCAGCATACCAACCGATCGGTTGTGGATCGGTGCCTTTTTCCCATTTGGCGGGCGAGTCCTTGTAGCCGGCATAGACGAACGTCTTTGTTTCTCCGGTCTTCTTATCCGTCTCGTCGACCTCGTAACGTTCGCTGCCCGGCGGCAGCAGGTCCCAGCCGAGGCTGCGGTTGCCGATGCAACTTTTGAGTATTAGCACAGGGGCGTCGGTGGCGTGCCCCACGTAATGTCCGATGCCGTGCTCGGGACCAATTTTACCGCCCTGAATGGTCATCCAATCATTGTTGAATTGTCGCATCGCTCCGGTGCCACTCCCCATCACACGCACGTAGCGCAGATCCTTGCGAACCGTCCAATTGCCTTCGTCGTCGACCAGATAAGGATACTTGTGCTTCTTCTGCACCGCGTAGGTTAACGCCCCTTCCTTGTCACCTGTGACCTTGCCAGCCCCCAGCATATTGGATTGCCCCAACAGGATGTAGACTTGCACAGGCTTGGACATGTCGGCTGGCTTGCCATCGGGATCCGGCAACGGAGCGGCGACCTCGGCGGCAAATCCAGAGACGGCGAGCACCATCATCACGACGGCGGTATTAGCCAGCAACAAACGAACTGGAAGACGGAAGATCATGAAAGGCCCCTTCAAGTTGACAATGCAAACTGAACAGCGAAGCCGGACGACGTCGTCAAAACGTTCGCTCCGTCACGCACTCCTCGCGAAACATTTTAGTGTAGCGGAAGTCGACAAGACTTTCGTTCCATTACGCACGCCTCCCCCCAAAACTCTTAGCGAGTTTCGCTACGAAATAAAAACACCCTTGCTCGCCTACGTGGCGAACAAGGGTGTTTCGTGAATCATATCGTCGCAAGCAGCGTTGCTTTTTTATCACGCCTGGGCGTTAGAGTCGTTGCGTTGCAATCGACTGCTCACTCAACCGGCACCAAGTCTTCCTCCGGCGTGGTTTGGTCACCATGTTCGTCCAAGTAGGCACTCAGTTCATCCGGGTCCGCGGTCGGACCTGTGTTGCCAGCGCCACATCCCATCATTGGGACCATCAAAAACAAAGCTGCAAAGAAAGTTGCCAATCGGCTCATTGAAAACACCTAGTCTTGGTAATTGAGTTCACAAGAATAAAACTTTCCGCTTCACCACAATCGAAACGGAAGCTCAATAACAATCTAACGATCGATTATAGCTCTTCGTCGATGACTTCCTTGGTAGCACGCGTCCCCAATGCTCCCCAAAAACCATAGGGGCTTGGCGCGCCGGGAACGGATTGCGGGTCGTCGTGGTTGGCTTGGTTTCCAACCTGGCCTCGTTCCAAATTGCCTGTGTCAATCGAATCGGTAATAAATTTGACGGCGCCATCGGCCAACAACACATGGCATCCGCCTTGGTGTCGGCTGCCTGGCGGCACGATGCCTTGCGATTCGTGATTTGACCCCATGCATACCTCGCCATTTGGCGGCAAGATCGTGGTCATTTGGGTATACAGCGGACGAGAAAATGCCCATTTGTAACCTCGCCGCTCTTCGCCACCACCGGTCAATGTTGCACCGCTAACCCAAAATTGAGGTCGCTGCGGATCACGCATTGCATCGCAGGTGCGATTGTTTCCCATGCGAACGATCGGGGTCGAACCACTGTTGCCCGCATGCGTGCGAACATCGCGGTCACCCAAATCGGTAACAATCTCGCCCGCACAGATCGTGTTGGCCAAGCCGTCCAGGATGTCGCGAAATTTCATCGCCTGTCGATGGACAAACACACCTCGCTGGGCCGCTCGAACGCGTTGAGCATATTGAGGATTCCCATCGCTATCGACCGGCCCGTCGGCTCCCATGTCGATCGAGTCGCCGGAGCAAACGGCGTAGTTCGTGCGTCCTTGAGCCGGCAGCCCCACGCCGGGATCGCTTGGACAGCGGTATGATGCAATGTTGGTCAACCACGGTTCATATCGACCGTTGTTGTTGTGGTGCGCCAACGATCGATGCGGACTTGGCCCCATCGACTGAACATCGACCGTTCCATCACCATCTAAATCCCTGGGGTTGGAAATCTGCTCCCACAACGCCTGTTGCTCAATAAACGGCGTCAAACCGACCAAGCAACTCAGATCGCGTCGCGTGTTGCCACGCATATTGAAACCGTCATACGCCGCGTTGGAAATATTGTCGGTTCCGCCACCGTGAATCGGCAGTTGTTTATAGGCGGAATGGTAATTGTGTAATCCCAAGCCGATTTGCTTGAAATTGTTACTGCAACTCATCCGCCGGGCGGCCTCGCGAGCCGCTTGAACTGCTGGCAACAACAATCCCACGAGAACGCCGATGATTGCAATCACAACGAGAAGCTCCACCAGCGTGAAGCCTCTTCGATAACTAGTGCGATACATAAAGTACTCCTTGTACGCAAATGATAAGAATGAGAGGTTTTGACGAGTTAGGAGGCATGCGTTAGCGGCGCAGCCTCAGCACATCACCCCATGGTGATTACCGACGAGCGTCCTGCGAGATTTTGGAACAGCCGCATCACAGGACTTTCCAGCAACGGCGCAACGGACTTACACCGCTGCCCCAATCGCACTCTCCCAAAACGAAAAAGAAATCTGTCGCGATCAACTGATTTGTGTTGATCCGTACACCGTTTCGTCGGTTTCTATAGACTATCAACACAGCGGAAGCAATTCTAGCACAAGCGGTTGCATTCTGGCAACACTCCGGGGGCACCGTAATGCTCTACAAGCGTTCTGCGAATACTAAACAATCGACCAGAGCGACTGGAAATACAGAAACGTTGCAGTGCCTAGGCTGGTTGTCTCAGCGGAGCACAAATATGGCGAATCTCAGTTTACCTCGATTTTAAAGGGAAAAAGCAAACGAGACGAACAATCCTCACCTCCCCCTTGACACGATTTATGTGCGTCATGGGATCAGACCTCGCTGTGACCGGTTGATTACCAGACGCTGCGTGCGAGCCAAGACGCGTCAAAACAACTCACAGAATTAGGTTGGACACTCGGTAATGAATCACTCAGGTCAACCGCAGTTCCATGCCGCCGGACCTCGTCAGCAAGCAAATCCCCATCAACGATCATAGCGACGCGACGCGATCATTCTCACCAACAGCGAAACCGAATTCGCTTGTGCCGAGAACGCTTGCAATTCGCACTCGTGGAGTCGATGGGTTTTCGCACTCGTGGAGTCGATGGGATCGCGCCACGTGGTGTCGGACAAACCGAAACAGCAGGGTATCGAATCGCACTAAGTGACCATCCCAACAGATGAACGCGTCGACATAATCGCCAGCCAGCTAGAGTTCATCGAGCCCCTCGACAAACACGATTCAGATGTCGTCGAAACGACGGCGGTAGGCCAGTGCCGTCTACTTTGGGTAGCAGTGCGGCGCGGGGCCCGCCCGGTTGCAGCGAGCAAAACGTGCGATTTTAACGGAGCGGCAGGCGCCGCTCCGTTACGAAAATCACCCGGTTGGGGCGAAAGTAGATGGTATTGAGCAGCGTCTATCCAATGCGAATCGAACCAGGATCGTAAGTGACGAACACGGAACCGATGAATACCGATCCGATGCGTGTCGTTCGTGTTTAGGTCATCAATGAAAATCACATCGATCGAATCAAACCTACTTGCCGAAATTGAGTTTTTAAATGCTGGACGCGGGCCCGGCGACTTCTACACCGCCCCAGCATTCGACAAACGAGGCGGCTCGGGCGACGTACGCCCCCGTGTCGAACGCTTTCGCCGCCGCATTCGACTGGGTCGTGGGTGTCGCTGGAAACCCCGACACGTTCGAAAACGGGGCGAACCGGCCAAGGTGGACTGTTCCCCGTCCATTTTTCGATAACGACGAAGTCGCGATTGGCGGCGTGACAATCGCCGGGCTCAGTGGAATCCCCGGCAACCCGAGACGTCCTTGACGACGCACCGAAGACGACTTTGCCGAGACAATTCGTCTGCTGTTACGCGGCGAACCCGCGATCGCACTATTGCACTATTGCACGATAGTCCAGACGTTCCAGAGAATGGCTTCCGCGGATCACCGCGCATCCGAGAAGTCTTCGAGCGATCCGCTCATACGCTTGTTATCCCAGGTCATTCTCATTGGCCAGAACCGCTCGCCGAACTCGCTTGCGGAACGCAAGTTCTTAATGTGGACGCGCGAGTCGTTATCCTGACCAAAAATTAAACGTTCGTCCCGCCCCTCGTGATTCATCCATGACCATCGCCTGCATCGACGTCGGCTACACCGAATCGGCATCCGATCCGACGACCGCCATCGCTGCCTGTGTTGTCATCGCGGACTGGAGTGATGCCAACGCGATTGCAGAACACGTCATCTGCATTGCAAACGTCCGTGACTACCAACCCGGCCAGTTCTACCTGCGAGAACTCCCCTGCATCCAAGCCGTGTTGGCGGAACTCAAAACGTCGCCGAGTTGTGTCGTCATTGACGGCTACGTATGGTTGGACGATCAAGACCATCCCGGACTCGGCAAGTATCTGTACGATGCGTTTGACCAGATCGTTCCCGTGATCGGCGTCGCTAAGAACCCGTTCAAGCGATCGCTTCACGCTCGAAAACTCTATCGAGGCGGCAGTACTCGGCCGCTCTACATCACCTCGGTTGGCATTTCCGACTCGCGGGCAGCGAGCAACATCGCCGCCATGCATGGCCCGCATCGCTATCTCACCCTCCTCAAACAAGTCGACCGACTAAGTCGCGGAGAACAACCAGCATGAATGATGCCCTCAAACACTTCGCCGACCTGCCGTGGGTTGAAATTGTTGGTAAACGCGTTTCCAATCGCAGCGGCCAAAGTCGAGGTCGCCGATCGGGGCATGGCTACGATCCGACCGTGGTGGATTAAGGTAAATAAAGTCTGATCAATCACGGAGGACGGTCGTGGATTGCTGGCAACGTCACATGGAGAGATCGAGTCATTTTCGCAACGAACACGCAAAGATCGCGGAGCGATCAGCGACGTTGATGCTAAACTTAGCGGCGCTAAATTTAGAGGGAATGTGTAATGGTGAGGAGATGCAATGAATAGGCTACGGTTCACTGGTTGTGTTGATTCGGATGAATTGGCCCGCAAAAATCGGAATGTGCTCGAAATACGTCACGAGATCGCCGAGTCGCTCGGTCGCTCTGCGCTCGATGCGATCGACGATGGCCAATACCTGACCGACCATGGCGTGGTCGATTGGTCGGAACAGATCAAGAAGGCCGTGGCGGCGAAAGTTTCGATTCCACCCAACATGCCTCTGCCGACTGCGGAAGCACACCCCGATGGTGATGGGCATGCCGAGACGCGAGTGACCGTTGCTAACGAAACAACGCTGGTCGCCGCTCATGCTCTGGTCGACGAAGGGCTTCGTCCGCTTGCACTCAACTTTGCCAATGGCGTTGAACCTGGCGGTGGATTTCTGCGCGGCGCGACCGCACAAGAGGAAACGCTGTGCCGATCCAGCGGCTTGTACGCGACGCTGTTTGGCGATCCAATGTACGAATTCCATCGCGACCACGATCCGGCTGCCTCAAGCGACTGGGCGATCTTGTCGCCCAATGTGCCGGTCTTTCGAAACGATGCAGCGGTGGAATGCGACCCACCGTGGTCGCTGGATTTTCTGACCTGTGCCGCACCCTACGCTCCGGCGATCGGCCGGCTGGATGCAGAACCGATGCTTCGCAAACGGATTCACCGCGTTCTGGCGATCGCGCGTGCTTACCAGTACCAATCGCTCGTCTTGGGTGCTTGGGGGTGTGGCGCGTTTGCCAACGACCCGCTGCAAACCGCAAAGGATTTTCGCGATGCACTCGAGGGTGATTTTGCTGGCGCGTTCGAGCGTGTCGTTTTCGCGATCACCGATTGGTCGGATCAGCGAAGGTTTTTGCGGCCATTCAGTAGTGTGTTTTCAAAGGATTGAGTATCGGACCTGACAACGTCTCGGATTGTCGTGAAGACTCGTCGGCTGCCGAGTGGGAGTCTGCGAACCTGAGTTTGCCCGAGGGCCATCGGACGCGATTGCCACGCGATGACGCTGGAGCAATGGGGAAACGTTGCGATTATAACGCCACCTTCGGCTCTCTGATCTTGATAACGGCCCTCCGCGAAACAAGAATGGGGCGAACGAACGCTCGAAAATCGCCGCCAGAGTGCGAATCGGTCTGCGGAGCCTACTTTGTCGATGTCAAACACCATCACAACCACAAACGCCAACAAAAACGAAAAGAACGCTAGAATGAATCGAATCGAACGCGGCATTTTGATCACGCTATTTTGGGCTGTGATGATCCCCTTGGCCGGTGCCGATGACGGAGCGAAGATCCGGCTGCTGATCGACTCCGACGCGAACAACGAAACCGATGACCAGCACGCCATCGCCTACGCGTTATTGAGTCCAGACCGCTTTGACGTCGAGGGCATCACCGTCAACAAAACGCACAATGGCGG
>NZ_JBFHFD010000171.1:0-14250 GCF_041583735.1 Novipirellula sp. | reverse complement strand
CTTACGGGCGGTGTACAGCAGCGGGACATCGACGTGTTCGCCGCTGGTCAATCCGCGAGCGTGCAAGGGTTCGCCTGCCCGGTGGCGTCGCTGAATCTCCTTTAACAACGATTTTTCATCCAAATACTTCCGCTGTGGATCCAGATTCCATTGATGGTAGGATTTCGGATCGACGCCAATCGCCCGCACCGCGGATTGCCAATCACCAAAAAATCCCGATGCCATCGCATGGAGATGTTTGTCAGCAACATCACTGGTCAGACTGGTGATGGCCAATTGGCGAACGTTACTACTTCGCCGGCGCAGCTCGTGAAGCACCTTGGCCCGGGTTCCCAGCGGTGTGTCAGCCGCTTGTTTCACTTGAGCCGATGTGCCGCCTGATTTGACCACCGCAGCTCGCCAGCTGGGGAAAAAACGAAACGCCGCTTTCCACAACTGGATGTCGCTACGAGCGCCAAAGAAAACATCCAGCGGTGCGACGCTGAATTCGTTACTTAATCGATAGGCGATCCCCGCAACGACTTCGTCCGCCGAATCGTAAGTCGCCGTGCGGCGGCGAATATCAACAGGAATGTCTGCGGCGTCCAAGGCGGCGTCCCAACCGCCATAGTACCGGGTGGCCGCTCCGGTCAACTGTATCCCGTAGGGCAACAGACTGACGGTGCAATGTGACATATCAGACAACTCGTGTTGCAACCGCTGCAGGTCGACGATCACACTCTCTTTTGTCAGATACCGATCGCCGCCAAACAGCGGGTCCGATCGATCGACGCCTGCCGCATCGAGTGCCGCGGACCAGTTGCCGTACCGCTGTAGCGCCCAAGTAAACACTCGCGGACGACGATGACGATCATCATAGGTTGCAAACAATGCCGACGGAGTGCTGAGCAGGCCCGCCGCGCGGCGCTGCTCCAGAAACGCCTGCAAATCCGCCAACGAAAAATCATCGGGTCGATAACACCCCCGATAGACGACCGGATCTAACCCGATCCAACGCAAGGCATCATCCCAGCTGATGCCCAAATGGTATCGAATCGCACGAAGCAACGAAGCATCTAACCGCTCAATCGTTGACAACTCCATCCACATGCCTTGATCGGCGTACTCCTTCACACGGTCCAGCACATACTCCGGCGTATAACAGGGTTCCCAGTGCGGTAACCAAGAGGCTGGCATTTTGCAACGAGGCCCCATCGACGATTGACGCATCGACTCGGATACGATTTCAGCATCAGGAAATTGGGTACGGTAGTCTTCCGGGTCGGTTTCGTGAATTCGCAGATGCCCCAGCAACGAGCGAAACGATTTCCCACACAATTGGCACTGAACCGTTTCACGAACCTCGATTCGAATCGATTGGTAAGACAGCCCCGCATCCGCTAACGCTTGTTTCCAACCCCAGTACGGTGTCACCTTGTACACGGCGTCCACCAACTCAGGATCCTCGCGTTTGACCGCAGACACGTTCAAAGGTTGGCGGTCACGATATCGTCGCCGAATCGCTGCGAGCACTTCTTTTTTTCGCATCATTGCACCTGATGGTTGTGGCACCGCACACCCCAATCGATCTACCGCAGTTGAATTCGTATTCCGAAGTTTAACGGATTGCCAACGTCACAGGCAAATTCTGGGGGTGCGTCGACACAAAGTGCCAGGAATACAAAGTGCCAGGAATACAAAGTGCTCGGGGGAAACAGTCATTTTCCTATACGCACTGGCATGGCGTGGCTCCTTCACTTGAACACCAAACACGGTACCGGCATTCACGAATGCTTTTACCCTACGGACAGAAACATTAGTGCGACAGAAAAATAGAAAAGGTTTCGTCGCGGTGAAAAAATCTTTCTGTCGCATCCATTTTTCTGTCGTGTTTTAGAAAAGCCCCCCAATGACAAGACTAACCGTCGAGAAAGACTACGCTGGCCGTCTAACTGGCTCCCCGCCACCGATTTCCACCGACCGCGGTAGGGGGCGTCAGCAATTGCCACGGACCCCATCCCATCGCCGACGGAAATGATGGCAGCTTTGACGAAGAAACGATTAGGATAGGAAGATTCAGGACGAGATTCATTTCATCCTCCCGCGCAGTGCCTCCTGGCGGATTGGGACGCCATCAAGACCTACTCCAGATAGCCAAAGGGCTATCTCTAAATCCAGGATCCTTTTGTAAGTACTCTGGTTGCACGCACGGTATTCATTCAAGAAAATGTGTTGCTCAACTAGCCTTTTTGCCGGGCATCAACCTAACCACAACCCATTGCCGGAGAACTTTGTGATTGCACAAAAGCTATACGCAATTTGCTTGTTATCAACATTTGTTTTTACGGCGTCGGCGCGAAGCCAATCGTTGGCGTACCGCTGGGATTCGGACTCGATGCTGGCGTATCAAGTGAATATCGTCGCGGATCTCCCGGACGAAGTCGAGACGCTCAGCGGTGCGATCACGTTCAAAGTAAAGTCACCCACGACGCCCGCTCGATTGACGTTTAGCGGCGGACTGACGAAGACGACCCAGAGGAAGCCAGGTTCGACGTCAAATTCTCCTGGATTGGGGCCATTCGGTCCAGGCTTTGGCGGCCCCGGTCGTCACAGCCCGTTGGCACAACGCAGCAATCCGTTCAAGGGGCTGGAACGCACGACAAACGACCTCGTGATCGACTCGCGAGGCAATGTCTCGTCCCTGACGGGAAGCTCGCAGCTACCCTACTTGTTGGGCAACCTTTCGCTGCTGGTGTTTGAGCCATTGCACGAGGGAAATGAGAAGAACTGGATATATGACAGCGGTGTCACGATCTCGGAAAAAAACCAGGATCGGGCCAACCGCTTTAATCCGTTCGGTCCATTTGGACCGTTTGGCAATCAAGGCGATGACAAAGAAACGGTAAGTGCGGCATCACAACTCGTTTCCTTCACGCTGCAACGTGAAAATGGACAACTCGCTACGTACGCCAAGACTTTCCAGCTGAACTCGCCCGCCGGCGAAACGGCTTACAAGATCGACGGCAAAGGGACGTGGACGTTCAACCGAAAGTTAGGCGTTTCGGAAACGTTGGACTTCTCACAAAAACTGACGATCATCGATGGGAACATCTCGGTCGCGATCCCTGTGAGCATCAAATATCAGCGGCTCTCGCCGGATGAGTACAACCGCTACGAGAAAAACCGTCTTGCGGCAATCGAAGAACGCAAAGCCGCCGCACACGTGGCGAACTACACGAAGGGTGGTTATGTTCCACCCAGCAATTTGCCGATCACCGATGAAATGAAGCTGCCAGTTAATCTACTCATTCTGTGGAAGAAGGATAGCCGGAATTACTGGTCAGGTACGGTCGTTGAAGAGCTGTCCGATGGCACCGTCAAAGCCAAGGAAGTTGGTGGGCAACGCCGGACCTTTGTCGTGCCGCGAGGACGTCTGCAACTCGTGCCTCAAGCGATCGAACAACCCAAGTCGATCTCCGCAGAAACACTAGCTTCGTTGTACGCTCAGGCCGAGCATGCTGGACAACTTGAGGCGGCGAGGAAACAGGTGCATGAGCAGTTGCTCGAGGCTGCAAAGGCGAAACCAGACGCACCGATCTTGGGCGAAGAGCGACAGCAGATCATGTCCGGCCTGCGATCCGGCAACTACCTGGAGATGGAAAGGGCCTTGCAACTGGTTGCCGCCCGAAATCCTCGCAAGGATGGCGAGTTGAACGAGGCGGTCAAGAAGACGCTAGAATATCCTGATGGCATGCTTCAAAGTATTGCCAAGGTGGCCCTGCCAAAAGTACTCCCTGGTCCGTGACCTGCCTCGACTCCGAGCACGTCCACATCGGTGGGGAAACCATAATGCTTTTCATCATAATCTTGTCTGGTTGGATCCTGACAAACGCGGGTGCGGAAACAGGATTAAGATCAAGAGTAGGATTAAGATTATGTTTCGCCACGACTCTTGTTCGATCCCAGCTCTCGGACGCCTCTGTCCGCTCGCTACAACCCGCACAAGGACAGTGTAGAATACGAGTTCAGGGACGCTGACTTCGCATACGAATTCGCTAGTTTAAATGGTGATGCCGAATGGGTTCGGATCTCGTGACGCCTTGCACTTATTCACCAAGAACTCTTTCTAGATGCAGATTTTTTGATGCGATTTTCTCGTTTGATACTAATTATCAGTTTGCTACTCATCATCATTGGATGTTCCAACGGTGAAAACAGCGGCGTTTCCATGACGACAGCAACAACCGGACAAATCGTCTTTAGCGGCGGAAACGAAACGGATCCGGTCGACCATGGCCGGCCGGTTGCACTGATCGGCAATGCGCTCGGCGTGACACCGGAGGTTTTTCGCGACGCGTTCAGCGGCGTCAGTCCAGCCGAAAACGGCTCGCCATCTCCATCTCACGCTCAAGCGAACAAGCAGATCTTGATGAATAAACTTGGTCCGCACGGGGTCACCAACGAGCGACTGGACGAGGTCTCAAATTTCTACCGTTATCAGCCGCAGTCCGGAGAACTCTGGAAACACAAACCGGCAGTCGCAACAGCAATAATCAAGGATGGTGAGGTCACTGGTTTTGAAATTAGCGACGGAGGTTACGGCTATTCGACGCCTCCGACAGTCCAAATTGCCGGCCACCTAACAGTCAAGGTCAAAGCCGAACTTGAATACACTTCGGACCTTCAAACCAACGGGCGAGTAAAGACCCTGACGGTCATTGATTAATTTAGCGATGATGTTGTGAATCGGATATCTTCGGCGATGTGAACAACTCGTGAAAAGGGTATCACCGCCGGATGCAAATGAGTCGCTGCGCTGAGTCTATTGAAGTGGAAAGTCGTTCACAGCGACCACGTGATTCGTCACGTTCGCGACAGCATGAACCCGGGTGATCGGTAACGCTAATCGGCCAGCACCGACGATTGCTAAACAGGGAATCAGCGATGACAGATGCAATTAACTGGCCTGTGAAGAGGAGAGAGCTTCACAATCACCACTTCGATTCCACTATCTGGAATGATTTCAAGTTCCGAGACGACGACATTATTATCGCGACGTACGCCAAGGCGGGCACGACATGGATGCAGCAAATCATCGCTCAGCTTTTGTTCGAAGGTGATCCCGACCTTGAGGTCGCTGAGATGTCTCCGTGGATGGATCTTCGCGTTCCACCAAAAGAAGTCAAGTTGCCGTCTGTTGAAGCTCAGACGCATAGGCGTTTCTTAAAAACGCATCTTCCTGTTGATGCATTACGGTTTTCGCCGACGGCAAAGTACATTTACATCGGCCGTGATGGGCGTGACGTGGTTTGGAGCATGTACAATCATCATGCGAACGCGAATCAGTCATGGTACGACGCGTTGAACGAAACGCCGGGCCGTGTTGGGCCGCCGATTGCACCGCCTCCCGACGACATTCGACAGTACTGGCAGGATTGGCTTGATCGCGACGGACATCCGTTTTGGCCGTTCTGGGAAAATGTTCGCAGTTGGTGGCAAATTCGCAATCTACCCAACGTGTTGCTGGTCCACTTCACCAAACTCAAACAGAACATGCCGGCTGAGATTCGCCGCGTCGCGGCCTTCCTCGACATTACAATCAATGAATCCCGTTGGCCATCCATACTCGAATATTGCTCGTTTGACTGGATGAAAGAAAACGCTTCGAAAAGCGTACCTCTGGGAGGTGCATTTTGGGACGCTGGGGCGCAGGTATTCATCCACAAGGGCGTGAATGGGCGATGGGCCGAAACACTGACAGACGAAGAATCCCGGCAATACGAACAATTGGCGGAGGCTGAATTGGGCGCAGAGTGCGCACGGTGGCTCGCGTTTGGCGACCGCGACGACTAACAAAACCAAAAAAACGGGTCAGCAGCATCTTCTTTACATTGCGAACATGGCTGCACCCAACACAATTTCGTCAACAATTAGGAACTCCGTATGAGTCCAAATCACTCGTAATTCTAATCTTCTCTGGTTGACTCCGATCCCGCGCGGTTACAGAGACGGGTATTGAGATTATGAGAAGGATTAAGATTAAGATTTGCCACGACATTTGTTCGGCCTTATCAACTAGATGTCTCCGTCTGCTTGCTGCAACGTTAGAGACCTGAAAAAGCGACAACTCACTTTCCTGAATTTAGCAAACAGCTGCGACTGTGATTCAAGACATGACCGCAACAACGCTTTGCAAAGAGCCGACGAACACTCCGCAGCATTTGCTTGACTCGCAAATCCCATACGTTAGCATCACCTTTATCGGCGAAAGGGGTCGACGCTCCCCACGACAGCGATTCCATGAAGCTTGCAGGGAAAACCAATGCGATCTTTCAATATAGCCACTTTTCTTTTCTTGTTGTGCCAGCCCATCTTGGCGGCAAGCCTTTGGGGCGAGGAATCGAAAAGCGATCAGAAAACCGTTGATCTTGTCTATCAAGGGATTACGGATCTGACGCTACTGCGAGACGAGGTACTCAAACGCTATACGCTGATGGTGACAGGAGAGTCACACAAATCCTACGATGCGTCGATAAAAAGCCGCGTGCCTTTGAGGATCAATCGCATTTATGACCTGCAAGCGAGATTAAAGTCGACGTCATTCAAATACGTGGCAAGCGGTGCTGTGCTTGGCGTCGAGCAGACCAATCGCCCCTATGAGTGCCAGTTTTGGAGGGAGCTTTTACAGTGCGGCTTGGTAATGAAGGCAAATTACGGCAGTGCATCGGCCCGCGGCTACAAGGTGCGACAGAAAGACGAGACGACTAAAAACTTCCTTGAGAAGAATCTCGTCGAATCGATTGGCTTCGACCCATTTGATGACCTTGTGCTGCATCCGATGTTCTTAAGGAACCCAATGAATCAGTATGGATGGATCGAACGGATTTTTTTCACCAAGAGCAAGCTTCTATCAGCCGAAACGATCACTCAGGGGGACATCCGCAGCAAATGGCAACTGAACGAGCCTTATGGGAATTTCGACATCGAGCTAACACAATCGAAGGCGTATGGCTATTTACCGACACACGTTAAATACACCAGCACTTCGAAAGAGCATCCGCATCTATACGGAGAGACGGAGATCAAGTGGAAGAAGCACACGGGATCGGGAAAGTATCTGCCTTATGTGATCAACGCAGCGGCAGGCGGATTGTTCACTGGGCTTACAAAAGAGCAACATAACTGGGTATTCGATTGGCGTCTCGGCAAAGAGATACCCGAAGATTTCTTTGATTGTGATTCCGAAGATTTTCGTTTGCAGTTTTCTCCGCTGTACGACTTTTACTTTGACACGTTTGCGAAACCGGGTGGCTACTTGGCGGGCACACCCTGGAAAACCCCTGAAGAAATCATGCCTAAAGACGAACCAACGAATTAAGCAGGCCAATATGAGTCATTCCACATGATGGTCTGAGCCGACGCTTCAGCGGTATACACCGAACGACCTGCTAAGGACCGTCGGAAGAATAGCTGACGACGTCTTCCGTAGTGGACGAGGCAACGAGTCCTGTTTGGCTCAGTGAAGCTGCAGGACTCGTAGCCTCGTCCACTACCGCCCACCATTTATTGTTCCGAACGTCCTTAGAAAGCCCGACGTTACATCGTGTTGATACACCGAAGCTATCACTCCGCCAGGACTTGCTCGGTGATGCGTCGACTGTAGCGATTCAGTTTGTGATGCCCGGGGCACCATCCGAGTAAAAACCGCGTGAAGTCGGCCCAGGCAAACGGATACATCGAACGCCACTCGGCTTCGAGTGCATCACCATCGACCGTGCTGTTTCGAGACGCGAGCGATTGACGCAAGGCTCGAAAATAGAAATCGAGATAGACCGATTCATTGCGTTCACATTCGGCTTCGGACACACAGCTACTGAGAAAGTAGGCGACGTCCTTCGTGCCACAGCCTCGGCCGACATATTGAAAATCAACCGCGGCAGTTCGCGTGCCGTCGGGCGAGAAACAGAAATTGGCGACCTTGGCGTCCCCATGGACTGCAGTCTGAAAACGACAGGCGTTTAAGCGGGCGTCGATCACCGCCGCGGCCTCTTTCAATTTCCCCGACCGCATCACTTGCCATTCGTCGCGGCGGGTCGCCAGATGCCAATACGTCCCGACCGGCCAAAGTCCTTCGAGCGGTTCGCTGAGAAACGTCGCGTGAAAGTGGGCTAACCAGGCCAACACGACGAACACGCCGTCGCGATCGAGATGCGATTTCCGAGCGTCAAAACCGGATGCATCTAAATCTTCGAGCACAAAGACCCACTGGCCTTCGACCGATTCGGCGAGCAAGCAAGCAGGAACGCGGCAGGTGGCGTCACAGCGATCGCTGTACTCGCGATACCAAGTGGCTTCGACGTCGTAGGAACGAACTTTTCGCTGGTGTGATTGGTCGGTGTTCCAACCACGAGGATGCGAGGCCTCCGGCGAACCTTGCTGCTCGCATGGAGGCGAGACATGTTTGACGATGACCGATGCGGGGTTCGTCGGATCAACCACATCGCAGGTGAGCGGGATGCGAAGGATTTTTCCGTAGCCGCTCCATAGTGACTGAATCAGCGAGGCGTCTCCCATGTCGCTGGCGGACGTGGCCCGCAGGACAAGCGATCGAAGTGACGGATCAAGTTTCATGGAGGCTGTGTTTTTCTTTTCGCTAATTTCGCAGTGACCACGACGTAGACGAAGAGACTACTGAATTAGGGTGTGTCTTGACGGCACCGTACGGTTACCTCTCTCAAACGCAGTTGGGGAGAGGTCGAGCAAAGCCTTCCGCGATGCTCGGGGGAGGGCGACCGCGCAAGATGTAGCGAACTGCAAGCTAAGTTGCGCGGTCGCCCTCACCCGAACGAGGCCTAAAGGCCCGTTCGACCTCTCCCAGCTTCGCTGGGAGAGGTAACTTGCGTCGCTCGCGTTAAGACAAGACATCCAACAACGACGATTCCAACACTCTCTCGACTTTGGTGGAGAGGTGGCAGAATGGCCGCGTCACCTCTAAACGACTTCACGTTCAGAACTTTCGCCGCTCGACGGACTAACTCTGTTGTAGCGCTGCGGCGAGCTGTTCGTAGGTTCGCTTGCTATCGATATTATTGCCGCGATTGTCCAAGGCAATTTGGTAGAGGTGTTGACCACAATCGGTGGGATAATTGCCAGTCACACAAGCGCGACACAAATTGTCTTCGGGCAATCCGATCGCGCGAGCGATCGCATCGACGGGCAGGTAACGCAGCGAGTCGGCGCCGAGATCGTCCGCTAATCGCTGCTGAGACTCGTCAGTCAATTCGCCGTTGATGCCAAAGTACTTCGGTGCAATCAACTGATCGATCGTACTCATGTCGATCCCGTAAAAGCAGGGGGCGACGATGGGCGGACAGGCGACACGCACGTGAATCTCTTTGGCGCCGCCGACTTCACGAATCCGGTCCAACAAGACGTTCATGGTGGTACTGCGGACGATCGAATCTTCGACCAAGATGACCGTTTTGCCTTCGAGCACTTCGCGAAGCGGCGTGTACTTCGCCGCTGCCTTGGCCTTTCTCGCTCCGCCACCTTCGATAAAGGTTCGCCCGGCATAGCGGTTACGAATCAAACCTTCGCGACAAGGAATCGAGAGCTCAAACGCCATCGCATCGGCGGCCGCTTTGCTGGTGTCCGGTACCGGCACGATGATCGTGTCTTCGCTGTTCAGTGGCACACGACCGAGGGCGCGTTCGGCGCGAGCCAATTCTTCGCCAAGGTGCGTGCGGCTGAGGTAGACACTTCGATCATCCAATGTACTGGCGACATTGGCAAAATAGATCCACTCAAAGAAACAGTGAGCAGGCGATCTTTCTTCGGCAAAACGCTCGATACGGAATCCGGTTTCAGGATCAATGATGATCGCATGCCCCGGAGCCAACGATTTGATCTGGTCATCCGAGAACCCAAGGTTCAATAGCGCCACACTTTCGCTGGCCGCGGCGAACAGTGGGCCTTCGTTGGCGTAACACATCGGCTTGACCCCCAACGGATCACGCGCGACGATCATTTCGCCTTCGGCCGTCAGCAATGCCAGGCTATAGGCACCATCGAAACCGGCAGTGGCTTCACGTAGCACATCGATCCAGTCGATCCGATCAGGCCGTTGGCTCAGCAGACGACCGAACTCGTGCAAAATGATCTCGGTATCGGTGTCCAGCGTCAGGTGGTGATCGCCATCGGCGAGCAGTCGCTCTTTCAGCAGACCGTAATTGGCCAATTGGCCGTTGAAACAGAAACTGAACCATTTCCGCTTGTGAATATGTTTTCGCTCGAACGGTTGAGCATAGCTGCGGTCATCTTGGCCACAGGTGGCGTAGCGGACGTGGCCGATCGCGGCGCGGCCCGCCAAGTGTTTCATCAACGATTCGGACTTGGCCCGATGATTCAGCCGAAACACCTCGGTTACGGTCCCGACGTCTTTGCGGGTTCTCAGAATCGAAGGGCGTGCGGGATCGAATGTTGTCATTCCCGCAGCAAGTTGCCCGCGATTTTGAATATCCAGCAACATTCGAGGCAACAACCGCGAAATGTGGCGTGGCCCATCGGAGGTACACAGCGGGCTTCGACCGCGTCCCGACAGGTGGTAAATGGCAGCAACACCACACTCGTGATGTAATTCGCTCATATCAGATGCTTCGTTCTGAGGAAGATGAAGAGGCGGATGGTTCAGCGAAGAAGCAGAGATTTTGGATCAATGCAGCTCCATCAAGTCTACATGAAATGTACGCTGGGCTTCCAAGGTCGTCGATTCCCCAACACAATTCAATCTTCTTGCATTGGCGTGAAGCTGCTATTTCCTGGTGAAAAGGGCGACGTGATCCGCATCCGTTGTTGAAATTTACTAGCAATATGCCGTCCGAATCGTCTGAATGCAGGGCCGCACCTCTCATTTCCGAACCCTCCGCAGCCTCGCAACGGCTGCCCATTTTAAAGTCATCAAGGAATCGTTTTTCCGATGAACCAAGCTGAAAACGAGTATTTAGCGCACCGAAAGTCTGCGATCCAGCGAGCCCGTAGTGTCGTGGTGAAGGTGGGGACGAGGGTCCTAACCACCCCCAACGGCAAACTTGATCGGGATCGTATCGAGAAACTTTCGGCGCAACTTTGTCGCATCGCCGATACCGGGCGGCAAACCGTCATGGTCAGCAGCGGCGCCGTCGGCGCTGGCGTCGGCAAACTGGGGCTGACGACTCGGCCCAAGGTCGTCTCGCAACTGCAGGCGGTTGCGGCGATCGGCCAAACCGATCTGATCCAGGCCTATGAATCGAGCATCGCAGCGCGTGGACGCCATGCCGCTCAAGTCTTATTGACCGCATCGGACCTTCGCCGCCGCAGCGCCTACCTACACGTGCGAAATGCGCTAAGCCGCATCCATGAATACGGTGCGATCGCGATCGTCAACGAGAACGATTCGGTGGCGGTGCGTGAATTGACAACGACGTTTGGGGACAACGACCGGTTGGCCGCCCGTGTAGCCGGACTGCTGACCGACACGTTGCTGATCATCCTTTCGGATATCGACGGGCTGTATGACGGGCCGCCGAATGACCCCGACAGCAAACGAATCGAATTGGTCCCACGCATCGACGATTCGATCCTCGGACTTGCCAAGGACAAACTGAGCAACGTCAGCAAAGGGGGCATGACGAGCAAATTGGAAGCGGCAAAAATCGCCGCCTCCCACGGCCACACGGCGATCATCGCGCCGGGGCATGACGACACGGTGCTGGACAAGATTTTTGCATGTGAAAACGTAGGAACGCTTTTTCTGCCAACCGAAAAAACGATCAAGGGACGGCGTCGCTGGATCGGAGGATCCGCCAAGGTCGAAGGGATTTTGCATCTCGACGCCGGGGCAGCCAAAGCGGTTTGGGAAAATGGCAAAAGCTTACTGCCGGTTGGCGTCAAGTCGATCAAGGGAACGTTCAAACGCGGAGCCGTCGTGGCGCTACATGATCCCGCTGGAAACGAGATCGCTCGCGGGTTGTGCAATTATCGCTCAACCGAACTTGAAAAGATCCTGGGCAAACCGAGCGACCAAATTGGCGAACTGATCGGGCACTGTCCCTACGAGAACGTGATTCACCGCGACAACCTCGTGCTGACTCGCAACGGCGAGTTCGCGTAGACACGCATCGGCAAAATGGCATCGTGCTACGGCGAGACTCGTTTCGCCACGTTCTCTTGAATTGACATCGCGTCAGACGTGGCTGGATGAAGTCACCACCGATTCATCTTTCCGCATTCGGCCATCTTCCATTTGATAGATCGTGTCGAACACGTCCAGAGCGCGGTGGTCGTGAGTGACCACGATCACTCCGGCCCCCTGTTCGTGGGCCACTTTGGCAAACAGTTCCATCACTTGGCGGCCGCGATGCCCATCGAGCGCCGCCGTCGGTTCATCGGCCAGGATCACGCTGGGGTGGTTCGCCAGCGCGCGGGCCACCGCGATCCTTTGCTGCTGGCCGCCGGAGAGCATCGATGGCAGATTATTGGCTCGATCGCCGACGCCTAAATAGTCCATCAGTTCCATCGCACGCCGCCGTGCAAAGCGAGTGGATTGACCGTTCAACTGCATCGCAATTTGAACGTTCTCGATCGCCGTCAGAAAGGGAATCAAATTGGATTTTTGAAAGATAAAGCCAATATGCTGACGGCGGAAAGAACGCAGGTTGGTGTGAGCCACCGCGCCATCGATCACCAATTGGTTACGAATTCGGATGCTGCCCGAAGTGGGCGGATTGATCAGACCCACCGCTGTCAAAAATGTGGATTTACCCGAACCGCTTGGCCCCAGTAGCGCGACGACTTCGCCTTGGGCAACCTTCATTGTCGCGTCCCGCATGGCGACCACTTCGGTATTCCCACTGCCATAAATTTTTGTCAAACCATCGGCTTCGATGGCAAAGGAAGGTGTCGCTGCTGAGGTCATGAGAGCGCCTCGTTAGGGGAAACTTTCATCGCTTTCCAAATCCCCAGGATGCTCGATGCAACGGAAATCGCCAGCACAATTGCCGCCAACTGAAGGAGGTCCGAATCGGCAAGAATCACACGACGCGGGAACATTGGAAACAACTGCTGGCCCACCAAATAGGCGATCCCAAAGCCGACGCTGCCTAGGATCAAGGCCTGCTGCAAAATCATGCCTAGGATGACGGTGTTTGGCGCCCCGATCAATTTCAGCAGAGCGATCGAGTGAATTTTGTCGAGCGTCAGCGTATACAGAATCAACGCCATAATGATCGCCGCGATCACGGTCAGCAGCACGCGGAACAACCCGATTTGGCGACGCACTTTTTCTACCGAGCCCTTTAGCAATAACTCTCGCTGGCCTTCGCTGGTAAACACCGAAACATCGCTCCAACCGGAAATGGTTCGAACGGCTTGCTGGGCATCCGATCCGCCAGACAGCGTGATCATCACGGCACTGATTTGAGGTCGCGCGACGGCTGGCAATTCGGCCGATGGCCTGCTGGCGTTCTCCAGGATGCCCGGTTGCTGAATCGCTAGTTCCCATTCGCGACCACGAGCTTCGCGAGCGGCTCGTTCCAACCGCACCGCTTCGCCCGGCACGTCAAACTGAATCGCCTGAGCGTCGGCGATGGTAAAAAACGCCAGCCCGTCCCCACTAGAACTGATCATATTGCGGGTGGTTCCCGCAACGGTAAAGGTCTCTTTGCCGAGCGGGATTTGATCTCCGACATCCAACCCCAATGATTCATCGGCGATCATTTCAAAATGCGATTGCCCCAGCGGACGTCCGGCGGTCAATGCAACCCATTCACCTTTGTCGGTGGGCCAACTGAGTCCCAGCACCGCGATCCGCAGGGGCTTGCCATCGCGCTCGCGCTGGATGGTGTGGTACACGAATTCTCGCGACGACTCGACGCCTGGTACCGCGGCGGCCCGATAGACAAGATTCGATGGCACTCGCGACAGCTCGGCAAACGGACCACGAGTGTCACGCTGGACGATCCACAAATCGGCTCCAACGCGATCGATCAGCAACGTGGCATCCTCGACCACGCCGCGATAGATTCCTCCCATGCCCATCACGACCATCAGCAGCATGCCGATACCGACAGCCGTCAGCGCAAAGCGTCCCACATTGTGACGAATATCTTTGCTGGCGAGTCCTCATTCCGCTTCGCGGCACCCTAAATAATGAAAACGGCGGTTAGTGTATAATTTACGATGGCTGACGTGTGAGTTGGGTCGCAGATCGTGCTCCACTGGCGTCTAGAGCCCGTT